>DASSCU010000032.1 GCA_035697485.1 Actinomycetota bacterium | reverse complement strand
GTCACCAGGGCCCGTCGCCCAGCGGTCGCTGCCGTGGCCAAGGCGCCGGGCAGGCACTTCTCCAGCGAGGACATGGACATCATCCCGGTCGGCGACCGGGCGATCATGGGTGTCGGACTGCAGGCGTGTGCACGCCACGGCCGCAACGCGTTCGCCTTCTTCGACGTCACCAAGCCGCGCCACCCCCTGTTCCTGTCATCGATGCGCACGCGCGCAGGGGTCCACGAGCTCGACCTCGTCGTGCGTCCCGACGGCACCGCGCTCGCGCTCGGCGCGACGCCGTTCGCCGACTACGGCTGGCTGTACTTCGGCGCACCGCGCAGCGGAGAGGTGCAGATCGTCGACATCACCGAGCCGGAGGATCCCGCGCGCCTGAGCACGTGGAGCGTGTTCGAGGACAGCGATCTCGAGTCGGTCGGAGGCGATCCCTTCGTCAGCACCTTCCAGGGCAGCGGGTCGTTCACGGCGGTCTTCGCCCACAGCGTGCGAACCGCCGATGACGGCGACAGCGCATACGTTTCCTACTGGGACGCCGGCACCGTCAAGCTCGACATCAGCGATCCGTCCGACCCGACGATCGTCGGACGCACGCAGTTCGGTCCGGGTGAGGACGGGGACGCCCACTCGATGTTCCCGCTCGATGTGGGTGGAACCCGATACGTGCTGCAGAACGACGAGGACTACGATCCCGCCTCGCCGAGCCGCGCGAAGGCGTCGGTCACGAGCCGGTGGGTCAACGTTCTCGACATGCCCTGGATGCCGCAGACCCTCGCCGACACGGGAGAGATCACCGGCGACGTGGTCGATGCCGGGGAGGGGTGTTCCGGCGACGACTACGCCGGTGCAGCGGGCAAGATCGTCGTGGCCGACACCATCGACTTCTACTACACCGGCGTGATCGACGCGTGGCCCGAGGCGCCGTGCCGTCTGAAGAAGCAGACGAAGCTCGCCGCGCGGTCGGGAGCGACGGCGCTCGTCTCGAACTTCATCAGTCCCGACGATCCCTGGCCGTGGCCGTTCAGACGCCCGGACGGCATCACCGAGAACGAGGACATGGTGGTGTTCCAGGTTGCCGCCGGTGACGGACTGGTGCATGCGATCCGCGACGACGGAGGAGCCACGACGATCACGCTGCGCCCGACCGAGCCTTCGGTGGGATACTTGCGTATCTTCGACGAGTCGACGGCGACTGACGCCGACGGCGACGGCGTGCCCGAGTTCGAACAGGTGGGGTCCTTCACGGGACTGCCCTACGTCGTGGGGGATGCCGACCCTCCGCGCCGCGGCGTCTGGTCGATCCACAACACGGAGGTCCTCGGTGACCGTGCCTACTCGTCGTGGTACGGCCACGGGATCGTCGCCCTCGACATGTCCGATCCGACGGCTCCACAGCTCGTAGGTCAGTTCGTCCCAGATGGAGGAGCGGTCACCTGGGGGGTGGCCGTCGACCCGGACACGGGGCTGATCTACGCGAGTGACATCGGCAGCGGGCTGTGGATCGTGCGGCCGACGGGAGACGCGGTGCCGAGCGGCTAGAGCACGGCCTCGTCGCCGGTGGCCTCGTGCAGCGTGATCACGAGGTCCTGGAGCCCGGTGCCCTTCGCCAGGAACCCTCGCGCCCCGGCCTCGCGTGCCTCGCGCTCGACCCCGGCATCGGCGTGCGCGGTCAGGATCACGACCGGCAGGTCGGGGTTCGCCTCGTGGATCTTCTTCATCGCGTCGATGCCGGAGAGGTCGGGCATCGACAGGTCCATCAGCACCACGTCGGGCTCGAGGGCCTCGGCCTGATCGCACGCCGCCACGCCGCCGCCCGCCTCACCCGCGATCTCGATGTCGCCGACCAGCCGCAGCGCCGAGGTCAGCGCCCTGCGGAAGGCGGGGTGATCGTCTACCACGAGTACTCGCACGCGCGTGCCTCCATCGAGCATCTGGGCGTTCTGCACGTGGATCCCCTCGATCGTGCCGCCGTTCGGTCATCCGTATGCTGCTCGGTACACGCTACCCGCTCGGGAGCGGTTCCAAGCTCGCCCATCCTGGCACCCACCGTCCTCCCCACACAACGGGCCGGAAGGAGGACATTCTCATGGTCCGAAAGGGGGATTCTCTGCATCCGCCGAAAGGCACCTCATCCCCGAGCCGAGAACGTCCGAACAACAGGGTAGGGAAATCGACGCGGAGGTGGCGGTGCGGTTCAAGGCGAACGGGGGGGCACGGGTATACTTGCTCTCAGTGGGCGCTGCCACCGGTCACCTGGTGCGGCGCCCGAGGCGCCTCGGGGGTAGGACGGGGTCCGTTGATCCCCGGGCGGAGAGCGGAACATGCGGGTCGTGGCCCGGAGGACGCTGACATGTTCGAACGTTTCACCGATCGAGCGAGACGGGTGGTGGTCCTGGCGCAGGAAGAGGCCAGGATGCTCAACCACAACTACATCGGCACCGAGCACATCCTGCTCGGGCTGATCCATGAGGGCGAGGGCGTCGCCGCCAAGGCGCTCGAATCGCTGAACATCTCGCTCGAGGCAGTACGCCAGCAGGTCGAGGAGATCATCGGCCAGGGCCAGGCCGCTCCCACGGGGCACATCCCGTTCACGCCGCGCGCGAAGAAGGTCCTCGAGCTGTCGTTGCGAGAGGCGCTTCAGCTCTGCCACAACTACATCGGCACCGAGCACATCCTGCTCGGTCTGATCCGTGAGGGGGAGGGCGTCGCCGCCCAGGTTCTGCAGAAGCTCGGTGCCGACCTGAACCGCGTCCGCCAGACCGTGATCCAGCTGCTGTCCGGCTACACGGGCGGCAAGGGCGAGACGACCCCGGGCGGCGCGCCCGAGGGCCAGCAGAGCGGGTCGATGGTGCTCGATCAGTTCGGTCGCAACCTCACCCAGCTCGCGCGTGACGGCAAGCTCGACCCGGTCATCGGGCGCGAGAAGGAGATCGAACGCGTGATGCAGGTGCTCAGCCGGCGCACCAAGAACAACCCGGTGCTGATCGGCGAGCCCGGCGTCGGCAAGACCGCCGTCGTCGAGGGCCTCAGTCAGGACATCATCCGCGGCGAGGTGCCCGAGACGCTGAAAGACAAGCAGATCTACACCCTCGACCTCGGCGCCCTGGTGGCGGGGTCGCGCTACCGCGGCGACTTCGAGGAGCGCCTCAAGAAGGTGCTGAAGGAGATCAAGACCCGCGGCGACATCGTGCTGTTCATCGACGAGCTGCACACGCTGGTGGGAGCCGGCGCCGCCGAGGGCGCGATCGACGCGGCGAGCATCCTCAAACCGATGCTCGCTCGCGGCGAGCTGCAGACGATCGGTGCCACCACGCGCGACGAGTACCGCAAGCACCTCGAGAAGGACGCCGCGCTCGAGCGCCGCTTCCAGCCGATCGAGGTCCAGGAGCCGAACGTCGCCCACACGATCGAGATCCTCAAGGGCCTCCGCGACCGCTATGAGGCACATCACCGCGTGAACTTCACCGACGACGCGCTGGTGGCTGCGGCGAACCTCGCCGATCGCTACATCAGCGACCGGTTCCTGCCCGACAAGGCGATCGACCTGATCGACGAGGCCGGCTCGCGCATGCGCATCCGTCGCATGACCGCGCCGCCCGACGTCCGCGAGGTCGACGAGAAGATCGCCGACGTGCGCCTGCGCAAGGAGAGCGCGATCGACGGCCAGGACTTCGAGAAGGCCGCATCGCTCCGAGACGAGGAGCGCCAGCTGCAGGAGGAGCGCTCACGTCGCGAGCAGGCCTGGAAGTCCGGCGAGATGGACATCCTCAGCGAGGTCGACGAGGAGGAGATCGCCGAGGTCCTGAGCATCTGGACCGGCATCCCGGTCTTCAAGCTCACCGAGGAGGAGACCGAGAAGCTGCTTCGCATGGAGGACGAACTCCACAAGCGCATCGTCACCCAGAACGAGGCGATCTCGGCCGTCTCCCGCGCGATGCGCCGTACACGGTCGGGCCTGAAGGACCCACGCCGCCCGGCCGGCTCGTTCATCTTCCTCGGCCCCTCGGGGGTCGGAAAGACCGAGCTCTCGAAGGCGCTCGCGGAGTTCCTGTTCGGCGACGAGGATGCATTGATCCAGCTCGACATGTCTGAGTACATGGAGAAGCACACCGTCAGCCGCCTGATCGGCTCGCCTCCGGGCTACGTCGGCTACGAGGAAGGCGGCCAGCTCACCGAGGCCGTGCGTCGCAAGCCGTTCTCGGTCGTGCTCTTCGACGAGATCGAGAAGGCCCACCCCGACGTGTTCAACACCTTGCTGCAGATCCTGGAAGACGGCCACCTCACCGACTCGCAGGGGCACAAGGTCGACTTCAAGAACACCATCATCATCATGACCTCGAACCTCGGCACGCGTGACATCCAGAAGGGGCCGGGCATCGGTTTCGCGGCTGCCGGTGACGCAGAGGTCACGTACGAGAAGATGAAGGATCGGGTGACCGAAGAGCTGAAGAAGAGCTTCCGGCCCGAGTTCATCAACCGCATCGATGAGGTCATCGTGTTCCGTTCGCTCACCCAGGAAGACGTAAAGAACATCGTCGACCTGATGATGAAGCGGGTACGCGAGCAGCTGAAGGCGAAGGACGTCGAGATCGAGTTGACCGACGGCGCGAGGGTCGTGCTCGCGACCGAGGGCTACGACCAATCGCTCGGCGCGCGGCCGCTGCGCCGCACGATCCAGCGGCTCGTCGAGGACCCGCTCGCCGAGAAGCTCCTGTACAAGGAGTTCCGCGCCGGCGAGACGATCCTCGTCGACGCCGTCGACGGCGAGATCGTGTTCGACCACACGGGTGGCATGCTGCCGCCCGACGTGCCGCCGGTCGAGCTCGCCGGTTCACCCGAATAGGAAGCGTCGGATCGGGGGAACCCGATCCGTCTCCGCCGCCTTCGGGCGGCATCAAGGCCGAAGCCCGGACCCCTGCGGGGCCCGGGCTTCTCGGCATCGGGAACAGCTCGAAGGCCCGATCGCATCGTCCGCACCAGGTCGTCGCGATCGTCCACCGTGGCGATCTCGACGCCGTGTGTTCCACCTGGTGCAGCACCTTCCGGGCCGCGAGCGCAGCACGGCGCGGCGGTTCCGGGAGACGTTCATCGTGGTCCGGAACGGGAACCGCGTGGGATCGTCGAGGGCAGAACCCGGTCCCGTCGTTCCCACAGTTCCGGGAACGCATCCTTCTTGATCTCCTCAGCTTCCTGATCGCTGCCCGTCACGACGCACATTGCCCCGAAGACCTCCGAGCGATGTTCCTCGACGGAACGACTCGGAGCTCCCGGGTTCCAGGACGGACCCCACCCAGATCCGTCGGGGCGGAGGGCCTCGCTGGAGACTGGATCGTCCTCCATGAACACGTGGTGGGGCAGGGTCGCTGACGCGAGATAGAGGGTCGGGTGAAGGACCGCCCCTAGCTGGTCATCGAGCGCTCGTACTCCCCGAGGTAGGTCGCCAGGAGGTCGATCGATGTCCGGGACAGGGTATGGACGAGCTCCTGGCCTCCGGTCTTGAAGAGCTCACCGTCGTCGTTTACCTGCCCGGCTTCCGGATGCTCAGCTCCGATCCACGCCACGAACTCCGCGAACTCCGGGGGGTCGGCCGATGGGTAGCTCACGTTGAGCCACGGGAAGCTGAGGTGCGTGATGCGATCCTGCCCTACACCGATGCTGATGGACGATTCGACCGGCGGATACCCGAGGATCCGCCGCAACGTGTTGTCCATCCGATAGGTGCACACGATCGGAGCGCCACGGATGACCGGATCGGAGTCCCATCGACATCCCGAGGCGGTATATCGAACCTCGTAGAGTCGCTCGACCTCGAGCGCGAGTGCGAGCTCCTCACGGTCCAGTCGAACGAAGGGCATGTTGCGCTCCGTGCGGTAGCCGTTCTGCATCCAGGCCGTGGCCCCGTCCTTCGAGAGCAGCGACATGGCTGTTGCGACGTCGTTGTCGTTCCGGGCCTGCATGAAGCGCTCGGCGATCTTCACGTCGGCCAACACATGGGGCGGGATGAAGCGGATCGATCCGACGATCTGCCTGGACTCCCGTCGCAGCGCCCGGTCGGCTTGCTCGGTCGTCACGGCTGCGATGAACAGGCGCGATCCACTCACGTCGACGATCCACACCTCGATCCTGTCTCCCGCCGTCGTCCTCGGAAACAGAGCGCCGCCCCTGATGTCCCGCCACGTGAAGAAGAACCCCGGGTTGCACCCATTGCGCTCGCGCACCGTGAGCACTACCCGATCCGCCGGGCGTCCGCCCACGGTGACGGTCGAAGGTCCGGCGACGAGCCGGGTCCCGGGCGCCGTCGCGACGGCGCGCACGAGATCCGTGACCGAGCCGCTGACCGATTGGCCCAGCAGGTCGGCGCAGGGCTCAGCGCGACCTCCCTCGGGGAAGCTCGACCAGTAGAGCATCGCCTCCGCACCCTGCGGTCCGACGACCGACTTGTTGAGCGAGACCCCGGCGAACCGTTCCCAGCCCGGCGCAGGCATCCTCAACGACAGCGGCACGTCCCCGACGGTGAGCACCTGCCTGCCGATGCCGGGTTGCCCGACCAGGCCGGCATCCGTCGGCGCCGGCGAGGGCAAGACGGCCGACGTGGGCGAGGGGACGTCGGGGAAGTAGCCAGTTCCCACAGCATCTTCGGTCCTGGGCTGTTGTGCTCGACCCGTGAACCACATGCCCACGGCGATCGTCAGCGCGAGCGCCACGACCATGAGTGGCACGACGACACGATCGGATCGGCCCAACGATCCCTCGATGTCCGTCGGGGACGGTGGCGGATCCGGCGATCGCGGGGGAGCGACGGGCACCGCCGCCGCGGCGCCCGTCTCGGGGGTCGGTCGCTCCCTGGTCGGACGCTTCCTGGAACCGCTCCCGACGGACTTCCGCTCGACTTGCGGCGGGGGAGCGTCGAACAGATAGAGCGGCCGCTCCCCACACGCGGGGCAGGTGCGCTCCGTCGTGTCCCCCTGCCAATCGCAGCGCAGGCATGTCTTGCGCTTCATGCTCGCCGACATGCGATCGACCGTCCGTCAGGCCGCATTTTCTCGCTTCACCGCCTTCACGTACGCTTTGGTGTTCTGCGCCCACAGCGCGATCGACTCCTCGCTGAGCACGAAGTTGGTTCCGTCCTCCACGTACATCACGTCGAGATCCTTCGGGTGTGTCGCGGAGACCCAATCCCTGAAGGGCTCCCACATCTGTGGCGAGAAACTGTTGATGTTCCAGTGCAGCGACACCACAACGATCTCCCCATCACGAACGGTGAGATCCCAGGAGCCGGGGTAGGGGCCCAGTCCGATCTCGTCGGACCTGATGCCGTGCCAATCGAACCGGCAGCGAACCGAGGTGCCAAAGGCGGAGCTGTCCGTTGCGGAGCATGCCTCAACGGGGATCTGTTCGTAGCCCATGGCTTCGAGGAAGGAAAGGAAGACTGGCACCTCCTCCGGGGTGGTTGCGTCCATCTCAAGGCGAGCGTCGTCGGCCAGATATGTGACCGCTCGCTCCCCGTCGAAAGCGCCGAACGCCTCGACGAAACCCGTGGCGACGGGCACCGCAGCAGGATCCACGGGGTACACGGTCGGCGGCGTGTCCGCCGGGGTCGTCGTGTCTCCCCCAGGGCGGTTCGCCATGATCAGCACGACCGCGGCGAGAGCGATGGCCGCCGCGATGGCGAACGCGCCGACCTTCCGGTTCCGCGCGGTGCGGACCTGCCGCTTCTGCTGACGCTCGAGGGCGCCAGGTGCGGGTGGTTTCTGCTTCGTGACCATCTCGTAGACCTCCCGAACGTCCGGCATCCTCGCCTCCCTAGCTCCCCTTGAGCGCCGCACGCCCCTGTGACGCGAGCACGCGCACGGTGGTCGGCCGGATGCCCATGATGCGGGCGGCCTGTTCCGAGCTGTATCCGAAGATCTCGGTGAGCACGATCGCGGTCCGTTGACGAGGGGATATGCCGCGAAGCATCCGACGAACGTCCTCCCGGACGTTCACGTCGTCGAACGGATCGCGGCTGGCGGCGGTCGGCGCGATCTTCCTCGTCGCCATGCGTGCGCGACGTGCGCGCATCCGGACCCCGTTCAGCGCGACGCGGAACAGGTACGCGACCGGATCCTCGATCGTGTCGAGCCGGTCCCACCGCTCCCAGAGCTTCAGGAACGCGTCCTGCATGAGTTCCTCCGCGTCGGCCGAACTGCCCGTGACGAAATACAGCGCTCGGTACAGGCGATCGTGCACGTCGAGGAAGAGCTCTTCGAAGCTCGTCGGATCCGCGGGCGCCTCACGTTCCCGGTCGAGCTTGACGACGTTGTCCTCGGCCTGCACGCGACCATGGATGCTCGACGCATCCCGATCGTTTAGCCCGGCCGCTCGGATCCTCCGTGAGGATCGCATCGTTCGACCCTACGCTCGGGTTCGCCGATCCGGAACGGGGACGAGGCCCCGGGGGATGGTCCGATTTCGCGTGCGTCACATCGTGAGGCCACGGAGCTCCTCGGGCACGAGGTCGGCGAACTCCCACCCGGTCCACAGGTCGCCCGCGATGCGCCCCGCGTGACGGTCCACGCCGTGGTGAGAGGCCCACTCGCAGATGCGCTCGACGTCTCGCTCGAGGAACGCGCGGGCATGCCGGTTCTTCCGGGGATCCACCGCCTGCGGCAGGTCGATCACGGTCACCTGACCCTCCCAGACGAGCAGGTTGTACGGGGAGAGGTCGCCGTGCACGACGTTCAGGAACAGCATCCGCTCGATCGCCCCGAGAACCTGGTCAACGAGTGCCTCGGCTTCGTCCGTGTCCTCGACGTCGTAGGAGCGCAGCTGCGGCGCGGCGAAGCCGTCGTCGCCGATGTACGACATCAAGATCGCATCGCCGGTGGACTCGATCGGGCGCGGGACGTGAGCGCCGCCGGCCGAGAGGGTGCGCAGGGTCTCCCACTCGCGGTCGACCCAGATCATGCCCTGCACCTCGCGTCCGAAGCGTGTCTTCTTCTCGAGCGCGACGCGGACGCGGCGCTCCTTGATCCACTCGCCGTCGCGGTACGTCGACTCGTCGCGGAAGTCCCGCCGGTCGAGCGGATGGTACGTCTTCAGCGCGACGAGATCCTCGCCGGTCGTGCGCGGGTTGGCGCGGCAGAGATGCACGGAGGCTTCCTTGCCGCTCTTGATCGGTCTGAGCACCGCTTCGATGAGTCCCTCGTCGAAGAAGTGCTCGAACTGGTTCGCGTCGGTCAACGCGGGTCTCCTTCCGGGATGGTTCGTGGCATGGGTGATGCCACGTCCCCGGAGGAGCTGGGCGTGGAGCGCCGACCCGAGCGTGGGTGGGGCTACGCGGAGGACCGGGAGGGACGCGGCGTGCGCGCGATATCGAACACCGATCTCGCGGCCATGCTCATCGCCTCCTCTCGGCTCATCAGCGCTGAGCGCGCTGTCACGGCGCGGCGGTCGCGCCGGAGTGCTCGGCAAGGGTAGCACCGTCGTCGTCGATGTCCAGTCGTGCGAACGATCGAGCGACGAGCACGAGCGCGACGATCAGGGCGAACCCACTCAACGCCATGAGCGGGATCGAGACGAAGTGGAACTTCCAGATCCACACGACGGTGCACGGCGCGTCGGCGCTGCACGAGACCGACGCCTGGCTCGGGAACCGCTCGAGTTGGTAGTGGTAGAGCGAGATGGCGGCGCCGATCACGGCGAGCGGCACGACGTATCTGACGACCGAGACATCGCGCTTCCATGCCGCGATCGCGAGGATCGGCACGAGCGGGTACATCGCGATGCGCTGGTACCAGCAGAGCTTGCACGGCACGAAGTGCGCGACTTCGGAGAGGTAGAGGCTGCCGAGGGTCGCGGTCAGCGCCACGAGGAAGGCGAGCCACAACGCCGACGGGCCGAGGGTCTCCCACACAGCGTCCTTCGTCGATGAGAAGCCGTCGCGGCCGGCCACGGCAAGCAGGGCGATCGCGATCACCGCAGCGATCGCGATCACGGTGAGCAGGGCGAACAGGGTCGCCATCGTGTCGACGTTCATCGCCCGAAGCCTATCCACACCGGCTCTGCGGGGCAGGGACCTTGGTCCTTCCGAGCACGGGCCTCATGTGATGTCGGTCCCGAGGGCTAGGGTGCCGACCATGGCAAAGACGCGGGTCGTGCTGACTTGTCAGGAGTGTCGTCAGCAGGTGTCGCAGTGGGTCGGGCGATGTCCCGGCTGCGGCGCCTGGGGCTCGATCGAGGAGACCGGCGTGGTGACCGCTCCCACGCGCAGCGGAACCCCCATCGTGACGTCGCCGCTGATCGGTGCGGTAGGCCAGGGCGACGATCGACGCGTGCCCGCCGGGTTCCCCGGTGTCGACCGCGTGCTCGGCGGGGGCGTCGTGCCTGCCTCGGTCTCGCTGCTCGCGGGCGAGCCCGGTATCGGCAAGTCGACGTTGCTGCTGCACCTCGTGGCCCACCTCGCCTCGAGCGGCCACGAGTGCCTGTTGGTCAGCGGCGAGGAGTCGCACGCGCAGGTGGCCTCTCGGGCACGTCGGCTGGGCATCCCCGCCGACGAGGTGCGCTTCGCCCCCGGCCGCGACCTCGAGCAGGTGATCGAGACCGCACGAGCCGAGCGTCCCTTCCTGCTGGCGGTCGATTCCATCCAGACGATCAGAGACACGAGCGGCACCCAGATGCCCGGCGGCGTTTCCCAGGTCCGCACCTGCACCGACGCGCTCGTCGGGCTCGCGAAGGCCGAGGGCGTCGCCATGCTGCTGACCGGGCATGTCACGAAGGACGGCGACCTTGCGGGGCCGCGAGCCCTCGAACACGCGGTCGATACGGTCCTCACGTTCGATGGCGATCCGCGTTCGGGCTTGCGGGTGCTCACCGGTGGCAAGAATCGGTTCGGCGCCGAGGGCGAGAGCGCATGGTTCGAGATGACCTCGGGCGGACTTCGCGAGATCGACCCCACGTCCTTGCTCGTGAGCGGAGAGCGCATGCCTGGCGCAGCAACGGCGCTCGTTCAGTCCGGTCGCCGCGCCCTGGCCGTCGAGGTGCAGGCGCTCGTGGGTTCGTCCGACGGGTCGGCTCGCCGCCAGGCGACCGGGCTCGACGCCAGGCGGTTCCAGCTGGTCGCCGCCGTGCTCGAGCGCGCCGCCGGCCTGTCGCTCGGCCGTTCCGAGCTCTACGGGGCCTCCTCGGGAGGCGTGAAGGTCGACGATCCCGCGTGCGACCTGGCCGTAGCGGCCGCCCTCGCGTCCGCCGCGACGGGCGCCTCGCCGCCCGACACGTCGGCTTTCGTGGGCGAGGTCTCCCTGACGGGACTCGTGCGGCCCGCGCCGGCCATGTCGCAGCGGTTCGCGGCTGCTCGCGCAGCGGGGGTGGGCACGGTGTTCGCGCCGACCGGCGAGCCTGCGCCCGACGGCGTCCGGGTGGTGCCGGTTCGAGATGTCGCCGAAGCGCTGTCGTGGGCGCCGAGGTCGCCCTCGCAGCCGTGACACGCTGCTGAATCGACGTTCAGCCTAGGTCGTTCGAGCCATCGGAACCCCGGAATCAGCCCTCTGACCTGCGGATTTGGGTTGCGCCGCAAGACCCTCCCGTGCTACCCTTGCATGACTAGTCAGCGCGATCCCAGTTCTCGACTTCCTGGAGGTTCCGTGTTCCGTAAGGGCGACACCGTGGTGCATCCGGAGCACGGAGCAGCAGTCATCGAGGAGTTGCGAGAGAAGGAGTTCCTGGGCGAGACCCGCACCTATCTGGTGTTGCGCGTCGCCTACGGTGATCTCACGCTGATGATCCCGACCGACTCGACCGATCAGGTCGGCCTGCGGTCGGTGGTGAGCAAGAACGAGGTCAAGAAGGTCCTCAAGGTGCTCACCGAGGAAGAGTCGTCGATGGCCGCCAACTGGAGCCGTCGCTTCAAGAACAACATGGAGAAGCTCCACTCCGGCGACCCGTACCAGGTCGCCGAGGTGCTCCGGAACCTCTCGATCCGCGATCGGGAGAAGGGGCTGTCGGCCGGCGAGAAGCGCATGATCACCAAGGCCCGTCAGATCCTGATCTCCGAGCTGTCGCACGCGACCGGCAAGTCCGAGGAAGCCGCCGAGATCATGATCGACGAGGTCCTCGACGACGCCCACGGCGAGAAGATCGCCGCCGTCTGACGCCTCGGCCCGGGAGGGACCGGGCGCAGCGCACGATTCCTCCGGACTACAGGCGTTCCACGCCCGCGCCGATGCTTCCTTCAGCCTCAGGTTCGTTCAGCTTGCCCGCCGGCCGAGCGATCGTCGGAGCGTGAAGGAGGTGGAGCGACGGCCATGAGTGAACGTGAGCAGGATGTGCGTGGTGGCGCGATGCGCGGCTACCTCGTCGAAGGCGTTCGGCTCATCTTCATCGCGCTGCTCGCGACCGGTGGATTCCTGCTCGGCGGCACGGTCGCGGAGGAGAGCACGAGCCGCGCGCTGGCGTTCATCTTCCTCGGAGCGGCCGTCGGGTTCGTGATCGGCGGGGTCGCCGGCCGGCTGACCCTGCGTGCCGTGAGCGGCATGGAGCACGAGCTGCGACGCCGACCCGCTCCGCAACTCGCTGGCGGCGTTGTCGGCCTGATCGTCGGGCTCGTCGTCGCCGGACTGCTGATGATCCCGCTGCTGCTCGTACCGAGTGGCGCGGCCTGGCCCGCCATCGTCTTCGTGTACCTCGTGTGCGGCTCGCTCGGGTTCCGCTTGGGTGAGGCGAAGTACGAGGATATCTTCGGGCTGGTGGGCATGAAGCCGCGCGCCTCGGTGGCCACCCGCGGCGACCTGCACGTGCTCGACACGAGCGCGTTGATCGATGGACGCGTGCTCGACCTGGTCGCGACCGGGTTCGTGAGTGGCACGGTGCTCCTGCACGACGGGGTGCTGCGCGAGCTCCAGGCGATCAGTGACTCTGGCGACCCCCGCCGGCGCCAGCGCGGCCGCCGCGGTCTCGACGTGCTGGTCGAGCTGCAGAAGGCGCCCACCGTGCAGTTCCAGCTCGTCGAGGAGGCCGGCGTGATCGACGTGGACGCCGCGCTCGTGCGACTCGCCCGGGAACGCGGTGCATCGCTGATCACCGTGGACCACAACCTGGCCAAGGTCGCCGAGGCTTTGCGGGTGCCGGTCGCCCAGATCAACGCACTGGCGTCGAAGTTCCGGGTGCCGTACACGGCGGGCGACGAGATCTCGGTGCGCCTCGTGAAGGAGGGCCGCGAGCACGGCCAGGCCGTCGGGTACCTCGACGATGGCACGATGGTCGTGGTCGAGAAGGCCGTCGACCAGATCGGGGCCTCGCCCGACATCCGCGTCACGAACGTGATCCAGACGACGACGGGGCGCATGGTGTTCGCGGCGCTCGTGCCCGGGGGCTCGACTTCGGACTGAGGTCCCGTATCTGCGACCGGTCTGCCATGCTTCGCACATGGAACCGGGTGAGGGCAGGGCGGTCGCGATCGTGCTCGCCGCGGGCGCGGGTCGCAGGGTCGGTGCCGAGGAACCGAAGGCGTTCCTGTCGATCGGCGGGCGTCCGATGCTCGCCGTGGCCGCCGGTGCGGCGGCAGCGTCGCCGCTGGTGGGAGCGGTCATCGTGGCTGCCCCGGGGGGCTGGGAGGAGCGGGCGGAGACGTGCCTCGAGGGCTGCGGTGTTCCCGTGCTGGTGGTGACCGGGGGCGAGACGCGCCAGGCATCGGTACGCGCTGCGCTCGACGCCGTGTCGTCCGAAACGTCGATCGTGGCGATCCACGATGCCGCGCGCCCGTTCGCCCCTCCCGACCTCTTCACGGCCGTGATCGCGGCGGTGAACCAGCGCACGCCCGGTGCGGTCCCCGTCTCGCCGGTCGCTGACACGGTGAAGCAGGTCGCCGACGGCTTGGTGGTCGGTACCCTCGCCCGGGAGCTGCTCGCCCTCGCCCAGACGCCGCAGGCGTTCGACGTGTCGGTCCTGCGCGGGGCACACCGCAGCGCCGCCGAGGCAGGCGTGGTCCTCACCGACGATTCGGCCGCCCTCGAGCACGACGGGCTCGCGGTGGCGGCGATCCCGGGCGATCCGAACAACGTCAAGATCACGACGCTGTTCGACCTCGCCAACGCCGATGCGCGCATGGGCGGCACCGGTGCCTGAGGCCGTGCCGCGCGTCGGCCTCGGGTTCGACGCGCATCCGTGGGCGACGGACGACCGTCCTCTTTCGCTGGGCGGGGTCACCTTCGACGGCGTGCCGGGGCTCGCCGGTCATTCCGACGGCGACGTCGTCTGTCATGCGATCGCCGATGCGCTGCTGGGCGCCGCCGCGCTCGGCGACGTGGGGCTCCACTTCCCCGAAGACGACCCGTCGATCGCCGGCATGGCGGGGCTGGCGTTGCTGGAGGACACCCTCGAGCTCGTTCGCGGCGCCGGCTACTCGGTGCGATCCAGCGATGCGACGGTGATCTGCGAGCGACCTGCGGTCGCGCCTCGCCGCGACGAGCTGCGCTCCGCCCTTGCCGAAGTCCTCGCGATCCCGCTCGAGGCGATGTCGGTGAAGGCGACGAGGCCCGAGGGCCTCGGACTCGTCGGCGACGGCGTCGGCTGCATGGCCGTCACGGTCATCGCATGAGCCGCGAACGCGATCGGGCGAGACGACGCCGTTCGTCGGGCCCGGGGACCTCACAGGTGATCTCGGGACGTCGAGCCGTCACGGAGGCGCTGCGCGCCGGCCGGGTCTCCGAGGTGTTGATCGTGTCCTCACCGAAGGTGACGCAGGGCATGCGGTCGCTGCTCGAGCAGGCGCACGCCGACGACGTGTCCGTGCGTACGGTGCCCCGGGCCACGCTCGATGCCTTGGCCGACGAGCATCAGGGAGTGGTCGCGAGGATCGCCCCCGAGGCTTCGGAGGCCTTGGGCGAGCGCGACCTCGCGGCCTTTCCATTCGAGGAGGACGCGCTCGTCGTCGTCCTCGACGGCATCACCGACCCGCAGAACCTCGGGGCGGCGGCTCGGTCGGCAGAGGCCGCCGGTGCCGCGATGCTGGTGACCCGGACCCGTCGCGCCGCCGAGGTCACGCCGGCCGCCGTGCGCGCGTCGGCGGGAGCGCTCGTTCACCTGCCGCACGCTCGGGTCGCAAACGTCGCTCGAGCGATCGAGCGGCTGCAGGACGCAGGCTTCTGGGTCGTCGGGCTCGACCAGACCGCCGACGTCACCGTCTATGAGGAGGACTGTCCGGAAGGGCGGGTGGCCGTCGTGATCGGCAGCGAAGGGGAGGGCATGGCGAGGCTCACCCGCGAGCGCTGCGACCAGCTGCTCTCCCTGCCGATGCGCGGGAGGGTCGGTTCGCTCAATGCAGCGGCGGCGCTGGCGGCCGTGCTCTACGCGTACGTCGTGCCGCGCGAACGCCGAGCCTCGAACCCGGCGGGGTAGAATCCGGGCTCGGCCGGCGTGGCGCAGTCCGGTAGCGCAACCGACTTGTAATCGGTAGGTCGTCGGTTCGAATCCGACCGCCGGCTCCTTGCACTACAAGCGATAGCGTCAGCTCACCCACCTCGTGATCAGGGCTACCGTGTCTGAGTGAGTCTAATAGGTAGGGGGTAGGGGATAGGTAGCACTACTACTCCCCTCCTCCCGCCCGCGTCTCTGTCCGTACCGCCGGGCGGGATCGGGGGCACCCCGGGGGGGCAGGGGGCGGCCGGTACCGGCGTCAAAGCCGCTGCAGAGGCGGCCGGCATCGAACCCAACACCCCGAGGGTCTGGCGCAAGCGCTCCCCGGCTTTTGCTGCCGCAGAGCATCGCGCTCGCTACGGGACCGTCGATGAGGACGGCGAGCTTGAGCCCTACGCCATCGAAGCCGACGCTCCCCCTGCCCCGGAGCGGATCAAGTTCCTGCGCGAGCGGCTGCAGCGCGCCGTCGATGTCTGCGAATCGTTGGGCCCGGGACCATGGAGGGGGAGTCCGCGGACGAGGGAGAACAACACCGGCGCGTACAACGCCAATAGGCAGGCCGTCATCGATCTGATCAATGAGCTTCAGTCTTATGGCATTCACGATTCTCTGCCGCCTGTACCGCCGCCCCCCGGGAAGTACCCGAGGCAGCGCCGCGAACCGATCTCCTATTGGGGGCCCCGATGACGTTGTTCACCGACGAGCAGATCCGGGCCATGCACGAGCGGGCGTTCACGGCCTTCTACGAGACCCTCCGCACCTACGCAGCCCCCGGCCCAGCCCGGGCCGCAAGATCGCCCGCAAGGCCCTGGAGCCCACCTACCGGGCGCTGCGTGAGATGACAGACGAGATGGAAATGCGCGGCATGGAGCCGCGTCACCTACCCGAGTTGGACACCCTCAAGGCCCGGGCCGATCAAGCAGAAAGGAACGCGACGTGAGCACAGATTGGGCCGAGTACGACGACGACTCGCTAGAGGATCATCTAGAAATGGCTGTCGGGCTCGTGGAGCAGGATGAGGACGCTTGGTCCGACTTCCACTCCGAGATCGTCGCCGAGCGCGAGAAGCGAATCCAGACCACCAAGAAGGCCGAGGCCGAGCGGCGCCGGCGAGAGGCTGCACGATATGCCGCCAGTCCTCAAGGCAAGCTCGCCGCGCTGAAGAAGGATCTGAAGGTCGCCGAGTGCGCCCTCGCAGCAGCCGAGAGGCCCGAGACGCTCGCCCGTGTCCACCCCGACACCGCGAGGGACCTCGACCCGCTGCGCACCGCCCGCGTCGAGGCTGCCGCCAGAGTCGCCGACCTCAAGAGTCAGATCGAGGTCGCTGAGAAGCGTCTGCCGTTCACGAAGACCACCGACGATCAGCTCCTCGACCTCGCCGCCGAGGGTGAGGCCATCCTCGCCCCACTGCGGGAGGCGGTTGCCAAGCACGACGCCCAGGCCCGCGAGCAAGGCATCGAGGACAACTCCTTCGCCGCACAGAAGGCACGCAGGGATCTCGCCGCAGCCGAAGCCGACCACGGCCCGATCCTCGATGAGATGGGTTGGAGGAAGTCCGACAAGCAGAACGCCGTGTTCACCCGCGACCGCGAGACCAAGACCGCGCTCAAGCCCCGGCAGCAAGCCCTCGAGCGGTGGACGACCGAGGAGCGCCGGCTCAAGGCGATGCTGGACGATCCCAACCGGTCGGGATTCCTCGATGTCGAGGAACTGAGAACCGCGTCCAAGAACGTCGCGGAGATCACCGAGTACGTGAAGAAGAACCCGCCGCCCACGGCCGGCGAGTTGGCCCGCGCCCGTGCCGTCATCGAGGCCGATCAGAACCTCGTCCCGGTCGCGCCCGGCACGGTCGAGATCACGTCCTGGTGAGCGCCTCGACCCTCATCGAGATGGGCAGCGACGGCTCGCGCACGGTGTTCCATCGTCAGGGCGACAAGGCCTGGACCCACCCGAAGGACGATCACGTGATGGTGGACTTCGACCAGCGCCTGTCCTGCCCGGTCTGTGTCGCCTTCGCCGACCGCAAGGAGGTCGTTTCGACCCTCCCGCCCGGCCGGAAGTCCGAGTGCGACCGTGGACACGGCCCACGCGAGTGGGGACTCAAGAAAACGGGCTACGGATACTGCCGCCGCTGCTATCGGGAGGCCGAAAAAGCCCGCCAGGAGGCCGCGAAAACCGCCCTCCCGGTCCCGCAGGGGGCCGAGAGACTCGCGGCAGGGTCCTGAGCCCCACAGAGCCTTTTTCGAGGCTTCTACGGGGCTTACAGAGCCTCGTCAGATGGCGAATGACGAGCGAAGGAAGGAGGTGGGTGGGTTCCACT
Source organism: Actinomycetota bacterium (assembly GCA_035697485.1). Lineage (NCBI taxonomy): Bacteria > Bacillati > Actinomycetota > Actinomycetota bacterium. The sequence goes on along the minus strand of DASSCU010000032.1, from coordinate 46,371 downwards.
CGCTTCCGACGACAAGAGGGGCGGGAGATCGGCCGAGAGGTCGTCGGTTTCCCGCCCCTCACCCAACAGGGTGGGCCGGGAGGGTGGCCCCGGCCACCGAAAGAAGGAGTCGAAGCGGCCCTGGTGGGCATCCGGGGCCGCGCCTCCCGTATGGGGCGCCATTACATGCTCCCGGAAGGTCAGAACATGGCCCAGACCGGGGAGTGTTCAAGGGCGGCGCACCATCGCTGCGACAAGGAGTGGTGCGCCTGTCCATGCCATCCGAAACAGCGTCCAGATCCGCTACTCGTCAGGCCTCGGGTCGAGTGGATCGGGCAGGCTGCATGCATCGGGCAGCACGTTTCGACCTTCTATCCCGACCGTACGAGTGGTCAGCGGGGCCGACCCATCGGTGGCACCCCTGCAGAAGCTCGAGCTCTCCGATATTGCGCGCGCTGCCCCGTTCGCCGTAAATGTGCGCTCGATACGCTCATCTTCGAGATCGAGGGCCAGCGCCGTCCCCTCCCGTCGGGGGTCGCCGGCGGCAGTACCGAACGTCAGCGGCGGGAGCTACACCGCCGGGACTTGTCCATCACCGAGAAGGCGGAGGTCATCGAAGAATGCTTCCTGAATCAAGTGGTCCCGCTCATCCTGGCTCCGAACGAGTGCCCCACGGTTACGACAGGGCCGTCATTAGGACGATCTCCTGGTACCTCGCAGACGAATACGCCGCCTTCGAGCCCGGGGACACGAGACTCGTCACCCTGGCCATCCGGTGTGTCGGCCCGCTGAGCTTCCACTCGGAGATGGCGCTCGGCTTCGAAGTGATCGGCATCGATGCAGCGGAGACCGTCCCCGTCCTGACCCCTGTCGAGTAGATGTGGGAGCCGGGCAGGGCGCTACGTCGGATCGGGCGTCGGTCACCCCACCCTGTCCTGCGCGACCGCACCTCGCCGGTGGTCCGATTTTCGGCGAGGGATATACCCTGAAGCCTGGCCGGACGAAGGGTGTGTCTTCTCCATCAGGAGGCGGTCGTGGAAGTCCAGGTTTCTACGGAGGTCGATCGACCGGTCGCCGACGTCTGGCGCTTCTATGCCGTGGAGCACGTCCACAACCACCCGCGCTGGGATCCCGATATGCGCCTCGAGAAGTTGTCGGACGGCCCGATCACGGTCGGCACGAGGATCCGGCGCGTGAACACCCGGTGGGACACGCCGGTGGAAGGCGAGATGGAGGTCGTGGAGTTCGATCCAGAACGCGCCTTAGCCGTCTCGATCCACGACCGGAACATGGACGCCCAGGGGCGAGCCACGTTCGAGGCGCGGGGACCGGCGCGGACCCTCGTTACGGTCACGACCCGGATCGAGGGGATGGACGATCCCGAGAAGCTCGAGTTCCTCACGCGGATGATGCAGCGGAGCGTCGACAACGTGAAGCGCCTGATCGAGACGGAGATCGCGCCAGCAGACGAGTAGGCGACGCAGCCTCGATCGAGGGTCGGCCCCTAGGTACATTCCTGAACCCTCGGGCACCGCGATGCGCTGTCCCTTGGGGTCTATCGTGCATGGTGAGGGACGGAGGTTGCCATGGCGATCCTCACCGATGACATGAAGCGCGTCGTCCGCGAACAAGGACTCGGGTTCCACGCGACCGTTTGTGAGGATGGGTCGCCGAACCTGTCGCCGAAAGGGACCACACGTGTGTGGGACGACGATCACCTCTTCTTTGCGGACATCAGCTCGCCCCGGACGGTTGCGAACATCCGTCGAGGGTCCCTTGTTGAGGTCAACGTGGTGGACCCGTTCGTTCGGAAGGGTTATCGCTTCAAGGGACCGGCCGTGGTCCATGAGCCCGGGACGGACGGCTTCTCGGACGGTCTCAGGCGAATGCGCGAGGAGGGGGTCACGACGCTCCTCGAACGGGTGAAAGCGATCGTGGTAATCGAAGTCCAGCAAGCTCGGCCGCTGGTCTCACCCGCCTACGACGATGGGACTACTACCGAGACGGACATGTTCCGGATCTACGAAGCTCGCTTCGACCGTCTACACGAGCGACTTCGAAACCAAGGTACGCCGGGGTAGGCCAAGAAGGGGAAAGCTCATCTCTTCGAGGTGGGCAACGCACCGGCCCGTGCTCATCTAGGTACATTGGCAAACTCTATGGCACGCCGCCTTGCCAAACGCGCCTGCCGCTGAAGACGATCCGAAACCCTCGGTCGATGCATCCGATCCTTGCCAGCCGACGCCGGTTGACTAGCTCGGCCTGTCGATGACCTCGATGGCGCCGCATGGAAACCCAGATCCCCGAAGTGACAGGTTGCCCGACCCGTAGGGACCGGACGAGATTCCTCCCAGGAGCCCATTGAGACGGCCTGCCCGAGGGCGGCGAAGAGGACACGGCAACACCGGATCCGGAAGCACTCGGGGAGTAAGTGCCCAGTCGAGTCCTGGACTCTCCATGTCGCGAATTACGTGCAACGCATTAGGCCACTGAGCGCGGGACGAACGACCCATAGCCCCAAGCGCCGCCCCATCTATACCGTCAGCCCGTGATCTACTTGGTGCGGCGCGCCTACCTCGCCGACCCACCGCTCAGAGGGATCAGGGTGATCGAATGGCCTCTCGAGCGGACTCTGATCCGGGTGCCTAACGTCGTCGGGACGACCGTGTTCGCCGATCTCGATGGCGACTCCCTCAAGGGGATCGTCATCGAGGTCGCCATCGAGGCCAGCGACGAGCCGGCGGCGTCGAAACAGGGTCGAGCCGCGATCCGATCGTCCCTGCGGCAGGTGGGAATCTCACCGTCAGTCCTTCGACTCGCCGATGGCCTCACCTCGGAGGCGCCCCCCTCGACAAGTTGAGAAAGCGGCCACCCCGGCTCCCGCCCCCGCGCCGCCCGCCCGGCGACGAAGCCCTGGTTTGACCGCGTCGCTGGCCAGGGCCAAGCTGACCGGTGTTGGCGTGTCTCAACCAGAGGGGGAACCAGAGATGACGAGGATTCGACCCAAGTCCACCCCGAGGCTCGTGCTCATCCCGCTCGTGGCGGTCTTGCTCGTGCTTCCCGGCGTTGCCCAAGCACTCCCGAGCTCCGTGAAAGCACCTCCGCTGAACTTCGAGCGGGACACATCGGGCGCGAAATCGAACGGGTTCACGAGCATCGACAGCAGCATCGCGCACTTCTCTGACTCGGTCGGGGAGGGCCTCCAGGTGTACGGAGCGATCCCGGAAGTGATCGGTCAGGGACTCGCTGTGCAACCTGACGACGGCAGCCGACTCATCATCAGTTTCGACGTGCCGATCAAGAAGATCTCCATCACGTTCGGGAACGACGATCCGTCCGTCGTCCAGGCCGGTGATGTCGCCGCGCTCAGCGCCTTCAAGGGAGCGGTCGAGGTCGATTCAGCAAGCGTCGAGATGAACGCCAATGACCTTCCCGACCAGACCATCGGGGTCGCCGGCACTGCCTTCCGTCGGGTCGAACTCGTCTTCGCTCGCGCCGGTGTGCCCCTGAATCTGATCGAGACCGTGGACGACATCCGCGTCTCTCCAGCCTGCAGGATCAAGGGAACGAACGAGCGTGATCGCATCGTAGGAAGCGCCAAGGCCAACTCGATCTGCGGCTTCGAAGGGAACGACCGGATCAAAGCCCAGGGCAAGAACGACTTCGTGCACGGGGGCGGCGGCAGGGACCGAATCATTGGGGGACCTGACAACGACACGCTCCTGGGTGGGAGCGGCGGCGACGTGATCAGGGCGCAGGACGGGGGTGACGGCAACGACACGGTCTTCGGGGGCGGCGGTAACGACACGTGTTACCTCGACACCCTCGACAATCAGCTCGGGTGCGAGGACGTCATCCTGCCTGTCTGATCACTTCTCAGGCACCCATACTCGAGGCTCGCATCGAGCTACCGCTCCACGCCCATGGGTCGCCACAACCGATGCCGTCCGATCACCTCCGCCGGCTCGGGGGTCATCACGCTGGGCGACGATCTGGCGCACGCGTTGGTGGTCACGTCGAGGATCGGGGCGATGTCGATGATGCGCAGGGCGAGCCTGGATTGGTCGAGACACGCAGGGACCCCCGAGCGACGGAGAACCCAGGGGCCTCTACGTCCCGACGGGTGTCCTAGGTCGCGGACCCCGGCTGCTGCGGGTTGTAGGGTCCGACCGATTCGGAGCTGCGTCGGTCCCTAGAGGTTAGTCCTCACGTCGGCGTTGTGTAACCCAGCTCGTGTGTGAGTGACGGGCTAGCCTGAGCCATGCTCCCGATCATCGTTCAGCACCTCCCACGAGATCGGGAGCGGATGGGGTTTCGAGAGGTGCAGATGGCGGGACGCCTGGGCTTGACCCTGGCCGAGTACCGCTCCCTCGAAGCGGGGGAGCTGCACATCACGAACGACCTGTACGAGCGGATCGTGGACCTGTGCGGGTGGCCCCGGTAGCGGGTCATCGGCCCTCATTGCCCTCAAGGTCCATCAGCAGCTCGGCCAGCCGCTCCCCGTCGGCGCGGGCGTAGAGCCTGCCGATGCGCGCGGCGCGATCGGCCGCCAGACGAGACCGGCAACCTCAGCTCAGGCCGAACTCGAACGAGCGCACGACGGGCATCGCGGCGTCCACCTGCGTCCCGTCGATATCGATCAGGACGCTCCCACCGTCCGGCAGATCGAGCAAGATCAGACGCGAGGTGGCGTACTTCGACCATATCCCTTCGACGAGGAAGGCCCCGTCGAGCGGCTCCACGCTCACAAACCGCCCGGAACACCTCTTGTGCCACGTCTCCGCGATCGACACGTCGAGCTGGTATCCCGCGAGCCCGCCGATCTCCACGGGCGACGGCCCATCCGTTGCGATACCCGGATGGTCGCTCACCCACGTCGCGAGCTCGAGCGCGGACGTGCCGGCACCGGCGACGACGGCGTCGGAGCAACTCCGGACGGCGCGGGCGTCGCGGGAGAGCCTCACTCCCGGGTAATCGGCGTAGAGGCCTGGACTGTCCGGATCCTCCGGATCCTCCCACCCGTCCGACCATCCCGGCGTCCACAGATAGAACGAGCCACGCGTGTCCCACGGGTTGTTCCATCCGGCCGGGACGGTGAAGGTGAGGGCGGGGTCGAAGCGCTGCGACCTGTACGTCCCCTCTTCGAGCGGTCCGAAGCACACCCACGGCGGCGGTCCGTCCTGAGAATCCCAACACGGCCACGTGCCGGTCGTCTCGCCGGTGACGCCCGACGGCGGCTCGGTCTCGCTCGACCCGGTACCCGCCCCTCCCGGAACGACCTCCGTCTGGCTCTGATCGGGCAGTCCCGTCGTCACGATCCAGATCGCCGCCACGAAGACCGTGATCCCGACGACCCCCGCCGCGATGCGCTGGTTCCGGCGCTTGCGGTCGCGACGGCGCAGCAGTTCCTCGAAGCGACCGTCCGGCACGACGACGCTCCTGGCTGCCCGTTCGGCCCTGTCTAGGATCTCCTGGTCATTCATCGCTGCCGTCCGTTTCCTTCGGGAACCGAGCTCTGGCTTGTGAGACGAGCGTTCTGACGGTGGTCTCCTTCACCCCGAGCATGGCCCCCGTCTGTCGGTAGTCGAACCCCTCGATCCCGGTGAGAACGATCGCCGCACGTTGACGCGGAGTAAGCCCGAGGAGGAGACGAACCGCGCTCTCGCGTTCGGAAACCTGCTCGAAAGGATCGGTCCCGGCCTGCCCGGGAGCGAGGACCCGCTTGGCCGCAAGCCTTGATCGTCGGTAGAGGCTGCGATAGCTGTTCAGCGCCGTCCGAAAGAGATAGCCCTCGAGATCAGTCCCGTGATCGAGCCTATCCCAGCGCTCCAGGAGGCTCAGGAATGCTTCCTGGGCGACATCTTCGGCCTCGTGAGCACTTCCGGTAAGAAGGAGAAGAGCCCGGAAGAGTCGAGGCCATGCGGCAGCGAAGAATTCCTCGAACGATGCCTGCTCTGCGTCCACGGCGTCGCGGACCAGCTTCACCTGACCTGGCTGTGTCTCCATCGCTGCATGTACGCATGAGACAGCCCGAATGTGTAGATGAATGCTGGATGCTTGTCTGAAAGGATCGCCACGTTTCCCCCACGGGCTGGCTTGCGGGCGTCACTGCGGGTGACCGCGTCAAGCAGCTCGCGGGCAGCGGGTTCACCGAGGGCATCAATCACACGGCGGCCTTCGTGCAGAGATCAATCCATCAGCGTGGGGGGCTAGCCCAACTTCGCAGCGGCGGCCTCGGTGTCGGCTGCCGTCGCCTTGAAGTACCGGTCGATCGTGAACGCGTAGGACTTGTGGCCGGCCATCGTCTTGACCATCGGGGCATCGACACCCCTGCGGACCCACCGGGTGATGGCACACGACCGCACGTCGCGGAACGTAATCCTCGCAACGTGCGGGTTCTCGGCCAGGAACCCGTCCCTTAGCCGTTCGAACTCGGCGATGATCCGGGACGGGTGCACCGGCTGGCCGGCTTCGTCCACGAACAGGTACCCGCCGATGGACGGGACACTCTGACGAGCCGGTAGGGCGTCCCACAGGGCCTGGGCGCGGCTGCTCATGCCAACGTCGCGCTTGCCGCTGCCGGTCTTCGGCTTCTTCTCAACGATGTCCTTGCGGCCGCCTATCATTGAACGGGCTCGGCGCACCTTCACGACGTTGCCGACACGATCTGAGAACTGCAGCGCGACGAGCTCGCCGGTTCTCAGGCCGAGTTCGAAGTCCAGGTTCATCGCCGTCCGGGCCATGAACTCGAACTCGGTAGTGGCCTTCTCGGGATCTGAGAACGCCTGGAAGGCTTCCACGACGTCGGGTTCCCACACCGGACGCTCGTCCTCGTCGGCCGCCCCGCCCGCTGCAGGAGGGTCACACTCACGCAAGTCCCCCGCGTTGCAGTTCCGCCGGCGGGGACGAGACCTCACGATCGACGGGCACTTCTTCGAAGACGTCGGCTATCTCGAACTGATCGGTGAAGTCGAGGACATGACCACCGAGCGTCTGTTCATGAACGATGGCGACTCGCAAGGCCGCCGGCGAGAACTGCAGACGGTGGAGAAGGCCAAGCAGTCGAAGGCCGAACTGCTCCGCATCCGGATCAAAGGCGAGTTCGGTTCACGCGACCGCATCCCGGCGACCGACATCCGTCAGCAACTGCAGCGCGAGGGCTACGACGCCAAGCAGATCGACCGCGCCCGCAAGCAGCTCAACATCACATCGGAGGACGACCAGTGGGTGAGGCATCAGGCGACGTGAGGTTCCCCAAGAACCAACCCGCAGCGCGTGGCTGGCCGCCTCAAGTGACATCTTCCTGGGTGCCTACACCGTGTCACTTTGTCACTTCACCGTCCTCCGCTTACCCCCATCTACCTGCACGAGTGACAAGTGACATCCTGTATTTATCTACAGCGGGTGGGCAGATGTCACTTCTCGATCTCGATGACGTGTCACTCGCCGCGCCAGCCCGCGCTGCAGGTAAGGACACCTGGGGTCGTTCGGGTACGAATAGTCCGACCGTGGACGATTCCGTTGCCTGGGCCGCCGGCCTGTTCGAGGGAGAGGGCTCGATCTCCCGAAGCCACAAGGACAAGCCTACGTCCAGGCTGTCGTTCAGATGACCGATCTCGAATGCGTGCAGCGATTCCGTGATGTGGTCGGCGTCGGCTACGTGTACGGCCCGTATGAACGCGAAGGCTTCAAGGATCACTGGAAGCAGATGTACGTGTGGCGTGCGTCGAAGCGAGCTGACGTTCGAACACGTCGTCGGGCTACCACACCCATGGCTATCGGAACGACGTAGGGAACAAGCCACTATCGCGTTGGGTAGATGACACGAACTACCGTGACGGTGCATGCCCCGATCACCGCTGACACTCGCGAGGCGGTGGCAGAACATCTGTGCAGGTGGCGAACCCAGTGCGCTCCCGGCTGGCTAAGCATTGGTCAGCACACCTGACTATCTCCCGATACCGTGTCTGAACCGTGTCTGAACTGGAGACCAGACGAGACCACACGAGACCAGACGACGCAGGTAGATGAGGGTAGACGAGACAGGGATCTACCCGAGGCCTGGTTGTAATCGGTAGGTCGTCGGTTCGAATCCAACCGCCGGCTCCTTGCACTGCAAGCGATAGCGTCAGCTCACGCGCTTTACTCACGTGCTGCTCGTGTCCCACCGTGTCCCGAAGGCAGGAGATTGGGGCTTAGATACCCCCTGCCTCATGCTGCTACTAGGTGGGGATCGGGTGGCCCGCGTCCCTGCCCCCCGTCGGCGGTCGATGCACCCACCCCGTCATTCCTCCACCTTGGACTTCCCGCTCCCGACGATGGCGCCACCGGATCGCGAGCGGGACCGTTTTCCGCTGTGAGGTGGTGCTGCACGTCGACCACGCCCAGCTGACGGGCAGCGGTGAGGTCCGATGGCGAGCGAGGCGGTTGGAAGTGACCCGCCTCGATGATTCGGGGACACGCCGTTGACAGCAAATCGAGCGAGGCCATGAACATCGACCACGTGATCTCGGTTCGAGAGCTCAGGAGGTCTATGGCTGCAGTCTGCGGAAGACCGCGCTGCTGGAGGTGCGCAGACCTGCTCTTTCCGAGCAGGGAGGCGGGCCGGCAAGACGCTCAGAGTCGGTCCGTTTCCCCACGACGGGGGAGTCGGCCCGGGTGTTTCTTCAACGACAGCGACCGTGGTGGCACCCTGGGCGGGTCTCCCCGGTCTCGTCGAGTAGATGAAGGAGTCGGGCGGGGCGCAACTATCCATGTCCGCGTGGGTGATGAGCCCTGTCGAAGGACGGCAGCAAGCGTCGCCGCCGCTCGACGGGATCGGGTTCGACTAGCCCACGAGCGCGAGCATATGCGTGCCAAGCGGGCGAGTTGGGTAGCCCTAGGTCGTGCTGTTACGAAAGTTCGCGGCCAGCGTGGCGTCGAGTCTTTGGTTCGTGCCGGTCATGTGTGTCCTCGCGGGCGCGGCGATCTCCTTCGGCACGATCACCCTTGACCGAGCCTTCGACTATCAGGCGCTCTCGCAGGTGCTCGTCGGTCGGCCGACCTCGGCGAACGCGGTCTTGACCACGATCGCGGTCTCGATGGTGAGCCTCGCGACGCTCGTGCTGACGATCACGATGGTCGTCGTCCAGCTGGCGATGGGGCAGTTTTCGCCCCGGATCGTGCAGCGGATCCTTCGCGACAAGCCCAGCCAGCTCGCCATCGGGCTCTTCGTCGCGACCTTCGTGCACGCTGTGCTGACGATCCGCGAGGTTGTGGACCGGGGCGACGGCACAGGGCAGGTTCCAAGCATCGCCGTGGCGACGTCGTACCTCCTCGTGCTGGCGAGTATCGCGGCCTTGGTGATCTACGTGCACCACATCGGCCAGTCGCTTCGCGTTTCGGCGCTGATCGAACTCGTCGGTCACGACACGCGTAAGCTCGTCGACCGCCGATATCCAGACGCCGGCCCGCCGCCTCCCGTCGATCCGGAGTCTCCACGCGTTGTCGCTGCGCGAAAGTCGGGCGTCGTGACAAGGATCGCGACGGATGCACTCGTCGCCGAGGCCGAACGGGCCGACTGCGTGCTTGAGCTCGTCCCGGCTCTTGGCGCGTTTGTTCCCGCGGGCGGACCGCTATTCATCGTTCACGGCCGTCCCGAGCATCTGGACGAGAACCGGCTCTTCGCGGCGTTGAGCCTGAAGCTCGAGCCGACTCTCGACGAGGACGTCGCCTACGGGGTGCGGCTTCTGGTCGATGTCGCGGAGCGCTCGTTGTCTGAGTCGCCATTTCAGGATCCCACGACGGCCGTGCAGGCGATCGACCGCTTGCACGACGTCCTCAGGCAGCTCGCGCGTCGGCCGTTCCCCGACGGTCGCGTTCCTGCTGAGGATGGCCGGATCCGACTGCTCGTGAAGATGATGACCTGGGAGGACTACGTCCATCTGGCTTTCGACGAGATCCGGATGGCCGGCGCGGGCTCGCCCCAGGTCTCGCGACGCCTGGTCGCCGCCTTGATGGATCTCCGTCGTGTCGCGCTTCCGGAGCGAATCGCAGTGCTCGACGAGCAGGCGAGGCTGCTCCGTGCCGCGACGGTTGAGGCCATGCACGACGAGCGGGACATCCGCTTCGCGCTCGATCCGGACCGCGAAGGACTGGGCGCTGCCGCGCCTTAGCTCGCGCGAGACGTGCCCCGCTCCACGTCCCACGCGGCCACACTGAATGTCGCCCGACCACCTTCGCGGCTCGGGGAAGCCATCGCGCTCCGACATGGGACATTCCTCCGGACGGGGGTGGCGGCTCGTACACGTGTCGTGTGGTACCGAGCTCGAGTGGTGCGGGCAGGACGCGCTCCTCAGCCGTCGGGCGAGATTCCCTCCCGAAATTCCCGACGGGAGCGGGTTTGGGGCTTGCTGCGCGTCCTGCCCGACTATCCGCGAAGATGCGCCTCGCGCAACGGCGAGCGCATCCGTTGTTCGCCGTATATCTCGAGCGAAACGCACACGACCTCACGCATCAGTGGTCCGCCGGCCTCGAGCTCGTCAAGCAACTCGATCCATGCGGCCATCACCGGATCCGCGCAGACGTGGCGGGAGCGAGTGACGAGTATCGAGGAGGGGGGGTACAGCAGACATGGAGCGAGGCTAGTTGTTCGCATCTCCTCGTTCCAAGCCAGCAGTATCATTCGGGACATGAGAGCTTCACGTTCGGTGTGGGGCCTGGTGCTTGGTTACATCTTGCTCGCGATCGCTACCCGTCTTCGAGAAGCGAGCGGCGCATACGCTTGCGCTTGCGACGACGACTGTTGGTGCAAGAAGCCGGGCCTGAGCCTCTTCCGATGGGTGTTCCCGCGAGGGCACAGGAATCGCGCCCTGGCGGACTGGAAGGCCTCACAGGTCGACGGGCTGTGATGGTTTCTCGGCCCGCCTCCGTCTCGGCGATTTTCAAGGCCATCGATGTTGCCGCCACGATCGAGTGGTATCGGCAGGTAGGGTTTGAAGTTCGCGGGGTCTTCCCGGACGAGGGTGAGCCCACGTGGTGCGAGCTGTCCCGCGACGGTGTGATCCTGCAATTCCTCGGTGGTGATGAGACGCCCTGGCCCGGCCCACCCGCTTTCACGGGGACGCTCTACTTCCATCCCGACAGCGTCGGGGGGCTCTTCGAGGACATCAAAGACCACACCGGGCCCGCATGGGGACCCGAGGTCCGCGAATGGGGAACCCGAGAGCTCGGCCTGCAAGATCCCAATGGCTACTTCCTCACCTTCACCGAGCCAGCCTAGCCACCCAGTCCCGCTCCGTACGCAGCCGGTGCGCTGGCTTCCGGGTACATTCGCGACCCTATGGCAGCCGAGAGAATCGAGGAGCTCGGTGGGTTGGGTCACGGGCGTGTTGTCTTCTCGGTGACGGTAGGGCCTTGAGCAGGCAGGGGAGGGCATGCGCGGACGACAGAAGGGTGACGCCGCGACACCTCGGGAGTCCCGACACGACTACTGGGGTGTGGTCCTGGAGGCTCCCGATGCTCCGGCCCTGGCGCGGTTCTACGCTGGATTGCTGGACTGGGAACTCACGAGCGAGGAGGCCGACTTCGCCACGGTGGGACCGCCGGACGGGGTGGCGTACCTCGGGTTCCAGACCTCACCGGAGTACGTGGAACCGATCTGGCCGCCGGTCGAGGGCGCGCAACAGATGATGCTTCACTTGGACTTCGAGGTGAGCGACCTGGAAGCCGCGATCGTGCACGCACGACAGCTCGGTGCCAGTGTGGCCACGTACCAGCCTCAGGAGCACGTCCGGGTGATGCTCGATCCGGTGGGGCACCCGTTCTGCCTGTACGTTGACACCGGCAACTGAGCCTGTCCGGCACGCCGTCAGGGAAGTAGCTGCACACAAGCGCATCACGGCGAGGTGTCGCCCACTCGAGGCTCCCTTGCAACCCCGACCCGCGCAGCCGTCCAGTAAGCGCGTGGCTTCCCGACGGTAGCGACCCCAGGCCCGGCGTTGATAGCGTGAACCAATGACGGTTCGCCGCGTCGTCGTCGATCACGTGCTCTTCGTCGTGGCAGACCTGGACGCGAGTCGGGGGCTCTATACACCCGCCCTCGCCCCACTCGGCTACGAGGAACTTCACCTTCAGGACGACGGTGTCTCCTACGGGGCCGAGGAACTGGACGACTTCACGATCTCCCGTGGGGAGCCCGTGACCACAGCGGCGCATGTTGCGTTCTCCGCCGAGGGTCGGGACGCCGTGGATGCATTCTTCGCGGCCGCCGTCGCAAACGGCGCGACCGTCCGCGGCGAGCCGGGGGTCTGGACGCAGTACTCCGAGCGATATTACGCGGCATTCGTGAACGACTTGCATCAGAACAACGTCGAGGCCGTGTGGCATGCGCCCGAGCCGGTCCTCGACGCGCCTCGCCGTCCCGGCGTTCCCTGATTCGTACGGTCCAAGGTACATTCGCGAACGCTCGCGCATCACGGCGTGCTGGTCCTCGGCGAGCTCACGGAGTTCCGGCGCAACGCGATCCGGTCCGTTGTGGCGCGGGTCACGGGCCGCCCGTCGAACAACGGCGGCAACGAGCCCCAGACCGACCGCCTACCACGACGGCCGCCGGGAGCCCCTCCTCGGAGCCGTTGAGACGTGAGTCGCCATGTCGAACCTCCCTTGGGCACACCTTCCGTCGTGAGCGTCGGCGTGCCCTTGGAGGCGAAAGACCCCGCCCATGACCTACGTGTCGCGTCAGGCGTCAGGGACTTGGGGGCACGCGGATGTCCCGTTACTTGAGCAGCCGCTTCCGTTGCTCGAACTCCTCCTCCGAGATTTCGCCTCGGGCGAAGCGCTCGGCCAGGATTTCCTGGGCGTTGGGTCCGCGTTCGGAATCAATCGTCCCGCCATGTTCTCGATAACCGTGGCCTATCATTCCGTGCCCCATCATCATCCAGATCATCAACGCGATGCAGATGAGGGCGAAAAGGCCACCGCCCCACATCATGGTCAACACCTCCGTTCTACACGGTGACCCGCTCGGCCGATTCCTCAGGGCTCGTGCGGGAACCAATCAACTCCTCCCGGGCTTCTGCTCGGGTTCCCATCATCTCTTCGCACTTCGCCATGGCTCGCTTCGCGACCGCCGAACCGAAACGCCGGAGCGTGATGACGGCGACCGCGAAGATGGATGCGATCACGAACATCTTCTTCATCTCGGTCTCTTCTCCAGGGTTCACTTCAGCGCGTCCTCACGACTGCGATGCACCACCCGAACATCCGTGACCGGGGCCAACTACGATCAGCAGCGCTCCCGCTGCAGCCCGGACGGCCCGGTCCACGGAGCCTTCGTTTCTTCCGCAACACGTTGCATCGCCTCCTCGCGATGGCGTCCGATGGACGCACTTGTGCGGTACTGCCCCTGGTGAGTAGGTAGCGCCTCATGCCACGGAGCTTGCCCGCCGCGCCGCCCCCTCCGCATCGGGGGATCACCCTGATTCGCACCCTGATTCTGCGGTCGCCGAGCTTCTCCGCCTGGATCGTTCGGAACTCGGCAACGTGCCGGCGCCGAAGCTCCTTCCTGTGCGAACGCACGGGGTGTACAGATGAACAACCCAGGACTACGCTCGGCAGCCAAGTGTGTCGACCCTGGTCGGCGGCTCTCAGAAAGGGAGTTTCCCGTGACGCGTTCCTCTCGGACCCTGCTCACCCTGGCGTTGTGTGCCTTCCTGTCGGTTGCCGGCGCCCTGCCCGCGTTCGCTGCGACGGTCGGTCTGTGGCATATGGACGAGTCGTCGGGCCAGATGGTCGACTCGTCGGGCTCCGGCAACGTCGGCACGTTGCGGAACATCACTCGCGTGAGCCCCGGCTACAGCGGTGGAGGGCGCGCCTACAGCTTCAACGGGTCGAACTCGCGAGTGATCATCCAGAACTCGTCGAGCCTGAACCCCGGCTCGAAGACGATCACGATCACGGCCCACGTGAAATTCACCTCACGGCCGTCGGCCTCGGTCGGCGACTACGACCTCGTGCGCAAGGGAAGCGGCATCTACAAGATGGAGATCCTCGGCTCGGGACAGGGTTTCTGCAGGTTCCAGGGCGCAAGCGGCAGCCTGTCCGTCAAGGCGGGGCCCGACCTCTCGGACGGCAGCTGGCACACGATCGTCTGTAAGAAGACGTCGTCGCGCATCACGCTGACCGTCGACGGGTCGTCGACGTCACGGAGCGGGAACGTCGGGTCGATCTCGAGTACCGCACCGCTGATCCTCGGAGGCAAACCCGACGCGTCCGGCGACTGGTACAAGGGCGTGATGGACGAGGTCAGCATCTCGACCGCCTGACGCGGTCGCTGGTCGGCGTCGAGGAGGCGATCCATCCACTCCGCCTCGTGGCACGCCCTCAGGCGTGGACGACCAGCGACTCCAGCCCTCTGATGATGTAGCCGGGCTTCCATCGGGGCTCCTCGACCAGTCCGAGGTTCGGCAGGCGGCGGAGCACGGTCGCGAACGACGTCTGGAGCTCGAGGCGGGCCAGCGGCGCCCCCAGGCAGAAGTGGATACCCGCACCGAACGTGACGTGCGGGTTCGGTTCGCGGTCGAGGCGCAGCTCATCCGGCGAGTCGAAGACCGCAGGATCGCGGTTGGCCGATCCGAAGACGAGGCCGAGCTCCGCGCCGCGGGGCACGCGCACCCCGTGGATCTCGACGTCCTCGAGCACCCAGCGCTCGAACAGCTGCAGCGGCGTGTCCCACCGCATCAGCTCCTCGACGGCCGAGGGCACGAGGGCCGGTTCGGTGCGCAGTCGATCCAGCGCGCCCGGCGTGCGGAACAGCGCCCACCATCCGTTGCCCGTCACGTTCACGGTGGCCTCGTGGCCGGCGTTCAGCAGGAGCACGCATGTGCCGATCAGCTCGTCCTCGGTGAGCCGCTGGCCCTCGTCCACCACGAGGGCCAGCTCGCTGATCAGGTCGCCCGTCGGCGCGGCCCGTCGTTCGCGCGACAGGGCGCGGAGGTAGTCGGAGAACTCGGCGCTCGCGGCGACGGCGACCGCGGCGTCCTCCTCGGTCGGGTGCAGCTCGTACATGCGGCAGATGTCGGCCGACCACGGTCGCAACAGGTGTCGGTCGGGGCGAGGCACGCCGAGCAGCGCGGCGATCACCGCGACCGGCAGCGGTTCGGCGATCGCCGGGAGCAGGTCGAACGTGCCCCCGCCCGCGACCGTGTCGACCAGTTCGTCGATCAGTTCCTGCACGGGCGTGCGCATCGACTCGACCATGCGGGGTGTGAAGGCCTTCGAGACGAGCCGGCGCACCCGCGTGTGGTCGGGGGGTTCCATGTCGAGGATGCCGTGGTTGATCAGGTGCCAGAAGGGATCGAGCGAGGGGGAGGGCGGTTCGTGCCCCATCTCCTCGTGCGTCGCCACGTGCAGGTACGTACGGCCGAACCGGCGATCCCTCAGCAACTCGTTCACGTCGTCGTAGCGGGTCACGAGCCAGTGGTCGGTGGCCTCGTCGTAGAGGACCGGCGCCCGGTCGCGAAGGCGTTCGTACGCCGGGTACGGATCGGCGACGAAACCGATGTCCTCGGGATCGAACCCGAGCGCGCGCGGATCGGCTCCCTGCACGGCGCTACGGTAGCGTTCCGCGCGTGCCGCCGAGTCGACAGCTCCGTCCGCCGGCCCTGATCGCGATCGCGTCGATCGTGCTCGCGACCGCGTGCATCGAGGGGTTCGACGATCGGGAAGCCGGCGGGGAGGATGACCCGCGGACGACCGTGCGCGTCGTCGAGGTGGTCGACGGCGACACGATCCGCGTCGACCTGCGCGGTGAAGAAACGCCCGTGCGCCTGATCGGCATCGACACGCCCGAGAAGGACGGTCCCTACACAGACGAGGAGTGCTTCGGCGTGCGGGCGACGCAGTACACGGCTCGCGCCCTCGGCGGCCGGGACGTCGAGCTGGAGTTCGACGTGGAACGGACCGATCGCTTCGACCGCACGCTCGCGTACGTTTGGCTCGACGGTGCGCTCTTCAACGAGGGCATCCTTCGCGACGGCTTCGCGGTGCTCGCGACGTTCCCGCCCAACGTTCGCTACGTCGACCGCTTCACGACGGCCCAACGGCGAGCGCGCGACGAGCAGGCCGGTCTGTGGGGAGCCTGTCCGGGGGATTGAGAGACGGCGCTACGTCTTCGTGGCACGCAGCGAGAACGTCAACGGCAGCGGGTGACCGCCGCCGAGCCGCAGGCGGAAGCGCCCGTCGTTCTCCGCCGTGAGGATGCCCCCGCGCGGATCGAACGTCTCGTCGAGCCACTCGGTCAATGCGTCGATGCGGAACCCCGCGCCGACCGCGGCCGTCACGATCTCGCCGAGACCGTGGGCGTACTCGACCGACACGTTCGCCGCAGGCTCGGCGTCGGGTGCGGCGTACGACCCCGACGCCTCGAAGCGCTGGGGCTCGGCACCGAGGTAAGGGAAGTCGAACTCCAACGGGTCGATGCCCCCGACCATCTGCGAGGCCGGATGGAGGTCGATCAGCACGAGGTGCCCCCCGCTGCGCAGCGCCGCGGACGCGGAGCGCATCCATGCGTCGACGTCGGCGATCCAACACAGCACGCCGTACGAGGCGAAGACCAGGTCGAAACCGCCCTCGACGTCGCTGGGCAGGTGCTGGGAGTCGGCCTCCACGAAGGCGGCGTCGATGCCGGCCTCTGCGGCGAGTCCGCGAGCTCGCTCGACGGCCACGGGAGAGAAGTCCAGACCCGTCGCCCTCGCTCCCAGGCGAGCGAACGACAGCGTGTCGAGCCCGAAGTGGCACTGCAGGTGCAGCACGTCGAGCCCTTCGACGTCGCCCACCGCGGCACGCACCTCGTCGAGCTCACGCTCCGTGAGCGAGGAGCCGCCCGCCAAGAAGCCGGCCACGTCGTAGTAGTCGTCCTGGCCGTGCAGCCCGACTCGCTCGTCCCACAGGGATCGGTTCAGGTCCGTGTCGCTCACGCCGGGAGCCTATCCCTCGCCACGGCGGAGGACCCGTCCCCCCCGCCGGATGCGATCGTCCCCTCGCTGCCACGCGACCGACCCCCCGACGATCACGGCCTCGAAGCCGTCGGGGAACGCGTGCGGGTGTTCGAACGTCGCCCGGTCGGTCACCCGGTCGGCGTCGAACAGCACGAGGTCCGCCCGTGCGCCCTCCACGACTCGTCCGCGTCCGGAGAGGCCGAAGCGGTCCGCCGGCAGGGAGGTCATCGTGCGGACGGCCGCTTCCAGCGTGAGCACGCCGTCTCTGACCGCAGGCCCGAGCACGCGAGGGAAGGTGCCGTACGTGCGCGGGTGTACCGGGACGTCGGCCATCGGCCCGCCGGGCGCGACCGAGACGGCATCCGACGCGACCATGATCTCCGGGTCGGCCAGGATCCTGCGCACGTCGTCCTCGTGCATCGCGTGTCCGATGCAGGAAGTGCTGGGCTCCTCGACCAGGAGCTGGAAGAACGCCTCGACGGGCTCGACCCCGCGGCGTTCGGCGATCGCAGCGACGTCGAGCCCGTTGCACCCTCGGTCGGCGGTGTCCTCGATCACGATGCGGTCCCAGCCGACCCCGTCGACCGACGACTGGAACGCGTCGCCCTCTCCGTGCTCGACGGACGCGGTCAACCGATCCCGGGTGGCGCGGTCGGCGAGCAGAGCCGGGAGCTCGGCCACGGGTGCCCACTGGGGGAGCAGGGACCAGAGAACGGAGGCCCACGCCGTGTACGGGTATTGGTCGCCGGTCACGTCGTCGGCCTCGTGCACCAGGGCCAGCAGCTCGTCCGCCCGGCCCCACATGTAGGACGTCTCGCACTTCAAGTGGCTCACATGCGCCGGGAGCCCGGTGCGCCGACCGATCTCGATCGCCTCGTTCACGGCGCGGAAGAGGTGGGCGCCCTCTCCTCGTACGTGCGACGCGTAGATGCCGCCGGCACGGGCGGTTTCCTCGGCCATGGCCACGATCTCCTCGGTCGACGCGTACATGCCGGGCACGTAGATCAGGCCCGTCGACAGGCCGACCGCACCGGCGTCCATCGCCTCGGCCACCGTCCGTCGCATCGCGGCAAGCTCCTCGTCGGTGGGGGCGCGTCGCTCGAGCCCCATCGCGAGTTCACGGACCGATCCGTGACCGACCAGTGCCGCGACGTTCACCGACGGTTCTGCCTCCTCGACACGCTCCAGGAAGCCGCCGAACGTTCCGAAGTCGAGATCCATCTCGGCGGCATCGCCGCCGGCCCACGACGCGAGCTCGGTCGCCGACGATGCCGGGAAGGGGGACATCCCGCAGTTGCCCACGACCACGCTCGTCACGCCCTGACGCAGCGTTGACGGCATCGTCGGGTCCACGAGCGCCCCCAGGTCGGAGTGGTTGTGCACGTCGACGAAGCCGGGAGCGAGCACGAGGCCGGAACCGTCGAGTCGCAGTTCCGCCTCCGGCCCGGTCGCGCCTGCGTCCCTCGTGATCACCGCGACCCGACTTCCGTCCACGCCGATCGACGCCAGGTAGGCGGGGGCGCCCGTCCCGTCGACGACGGTGGCCGAGGCGATCCAAAGGTCGAGCACCGGAGCATCGTAGCCGCGCCGGAAACCGCCGCAGGCACTCCGGTATTCCCGTCGCGAGGTCCCGACCGTCCCTGCCGTGGGGGGCCTCCCGCCCCCGGCATCTCCGGCCGCGTGGCTCGATGCTGAGGGTGACGACGCAGGGGTAGGAACGAAAGGGGTACGCGATGGGCACCGACGATCGGCTTTCCTTGGTCCTGTTCTCCGGCACCGACGACAAGCTGCAAGCCGCCGCGGTGCTGACGGTCGGCGCAGCGGCGATGGCTCGTCCCGTCGACGTCTTCCTGCAGTACTGGGCGCTCGACGCATTCAGGGTGGACCGCATCTTGAAGGACCACGGGGTCTCGCCCGAGGCCGGTCCCGAGGGCGAGCGAGCGATGCGTGACCAGGGGAAGACGCACTGGAGCGAGCTCTTCCGTCAGGCCAAGGATCTCGGCGATGTCCGTATCCAGGCGTGCGCGGACTCGCTGGAGATGTTCCACATCACGATGGACGATCTCGACCCGCTGGTCGACGGGGTGTGGGGCGTCGCCAGCTTCTTCATGGAAGCCGACGGCCCCGTGACGTTCATCTGAAGACATGGAGGTAGGAACGATGACGACGACGGAAGTGACGAGGTCGATCGACGCGAAGGGCATGGCATGCCCAGGACCGCTGATGACTCTGATCGGCGCGATCCGTGAGAGTCAGATCGGCGACGTGATCGAGGTGCTCTCGAGCGACGAAGGGTCCAAGACCGACATCCCGGCGTGGGTCGCCAAAGCCCAGCACGAGCTCGTGGAGGTCGTGCCGGACGACGGGTTCACCCGGTTCATCATCCGGAAGGCGAGGTGAGCGACGATGCCGGCGCGCGTGGCGGTGTTGGGTGGCGGCGTCGGCGGCACCCTCGTCGCGAACCTGCTCGACAAGGAGCTGGGCCGTGACGCGCGCGTGACGGTGGTCGACCCCACCGGCATGCACGACTACCAGCCCGGCTACCTCTACGTCGCGCTCGGCGAGGCGAAGGGCCACTGGTTGAGCCGCGAGGAGCGCACCCTGCTCCGTCCGAACGTCGACCTCGCGATCGAGCGGGCGGTCCGCATCCACCCCGACGCGGGAACCGTGCAGCTCGAGCGCGGCGGGAGCCTGGAGTGGGACTACCTGGTGATCGCGACGGGGTCCCGGCTCGTCCCCGAGCAGATCCCTGGCTTGTCCGAGGGCGCGTTCGAGTTCTACTCACTCGACGGGGCCGAGCGGCTGGCGCAGGAGTTGCGGCGCTTCGATGGTGGCCGGCTGAAGGTCGGGGTCGCGGGCATCCCGTACAAGTGCCCTCCGGCGCCGGTCGAGTTCACGTTCATGGTCGAGGAGTACCTGCGGCACAAGGGCGTGCGCGACAAGAGCGAGATCGAGCTGCTCTCGCCGCTCAACCGGGCGTTCACGATCGAGAGCGCCTCGAAGCTGATCCAGCCGTACATGGACGAACGCGGCATCGGGCTCACCACGTTCTTCAACGTCGAGGCCGTCGATCCGAGCGCCGGAGTGGTCGAGTCGCTCGAGGGCGAGAAGCAGGAGTACGACCTGCTCGTGCTCGTGCCACCGCACAAAGGCGCCCAGGTCGTGATCGACTCGGAGCTCGGCGACCCCGGCGGATGGCTCCCCACCGACAAGCACACGCTCAACGTCGAGGGGCACGAACGCATCTTCGGTCTGGGCGACGCGACGAACCTGCCCATCTCGAAGTCGGGCTCGACCGCGCACTTCGAGGCGCCCGTGATCGCGAGCCGGATCACGTCGCTCGTGAAGGGCACGGCGCCGAAGGAGAACTACGGCGGCCGGGTGATGTGCTTCCTCGAGACCGGCAACGGCCAGGCGACCTCGTTGCGGTTCGACTACGACCATCCGCCGCAGCCACCGAAGCCCAACCGAGCCTGGCACACGGCGAAGTGGCTGTTCAACCGCATGTACTGGGAGACGGTGCCCCAGGGCCGCATCCCCGAGAACGCGCCGTTCTCGAAGCCCCCCGCGGACGCCGCGACGAAGGGGTGAACGGCTCATGCAGCGAAGCGATGGCCACCACGAAGGAGTGAGTTCGATGGACGAGACGATCACCAAGACACTGGACCTGAAGGGGCTCTCCTGCCCGCTGCCGATCGCGAAGACCGCTCAGGCGATCCGTGACCTGCAGCCGGGGGAGCTGATCGAGTCGCTCGCGACCGATCCGGGCGCGGTTCCCGACTTCAACGCCTGGTGCACCTCGACGGGCCACGAGCTGGTCGAGCAGGACGAGGAGGGCGAGGTCTACCGCTTCGTGATCAGGAAGAAGGGGTGAGTCCGATGGCGGCGATGGAAGCCACCCTCGAGGCGCCCGCACCGGCGCGGCTCGAGCATGTGCCACACAAGAAGCTCGTGATCATGGCCTGGTCCGGCGACCTGGACAAGATCTGGCCGACCTTCATCCTCGGCACGACGGGGGCAGCCATGGGCATGGAGACCACGATCTTCTTCACCTTCTGGGGGCTGTTCCCGCTGGTACGCAACGACGTGCACCTCACCGGCGAGAACTGGATGCAGAAGATGATGTCGATGATGAACCGCGGCGGCACCGAGCACCTGAAGCTGGGGAAGATGAACTTCGTCGGCATGGGGCCCGCGATGATGAAGAAGCTCGCCGACGAGCACCACGTTGCGTCGCCAGACGAGCTGCTCGAGGTCGCTCGCGATCTCGGGGTGCACCTGGTGCCCTGTCAGATGACGATGGATCTGATGGGCCTCACGAAGGACGATCTGATCGATGGGATCGACGAGCCCGCCGGCGCCACGACCGCCCTGCTCGAGGCGCAGGACGCGGTGACGCTGTTCATCTGATCGGGGTGTGGACCCGCGCCGTCGTCGCGACCACCCCCCTGGGAGCCTCGACGGCGCGTGCGCCGGGCGGCGGCTGTACCCCCCGCCGCCCGGCGCTCAGCGCTGCCGGGCCCTCACCCTTCCGAGAGGAAGACGCGGAACGAGGCGCCCCCGCCCTCGCGTGCCTCCAGCCACGCCTGGCCGCCGTGCAGCTCAGCGAACCGCCGAACCAGCGAGAGGCCGATGCCCACGCCGGGTGAGTGCTCCGAGGACGACCCGGGAGCCTGGCGGAACGGCTCGAAGACGGCGTCGTGCAGGTCCTCGGGCACGCCGGGGCCGGCGTCCTCCACGGTGATCGACACCCCCCCGTCTGCGGGGGCGGCGCGGACCCACACCTGCGTGCCGGGCGGCGTGTGCCGGAGCGCGTTCGACAGCAGGTTCTCGACGATGCGTTCGACCTTGGCCGCGTCGAGCAGGAACGACCCGGGAGCCACCTCGGCCATGATCTCGTGCCCGGTCGGGTCGTCGCATTCATCGACCGCCCGCGCCACCAGCGTCGCGAGGTCGGTGGGGCGCCGCTGCGGCGTGATGATGCCGCGCTGCAGCCGGTCGAGGTCGAGCAGGTCCCCGAGCAAGCGCTCCAGCTTCCTGGCGTTCGCGGCGATGCGCTCGACGAGGTCGAGCGCATCCTCGGCGGGCAGGTCGAGCCCGGAGCTCTCGAGCGTCAGGGCCGACCCGAGGATCGACGTGAGGGGGGTGCGGAGGTCGTGCGAGACGGCCTCCAGGAACGTGTTCTTCATCTCGTCCAGGTTCCGTAGGCGCTGCGTCGCCTCTCGCTCCCGCCGGAAGGCCTCGGAGTACTTCCGCTCGCTCGTGCGCAGCGCCTGTTCCGCGCGCTTGCGCTCGGTGATGTCGACCATGAGGCCCCGCAGCTCACGGGGACCTTGCGCACCGCGGACGACGTGCACCACGTCGCGCACCCACACGGTCGTGCCGTCGGGCGTTGCGACCCGGTAGTCCAGCGATCGATCCTTGCCGCTCTCGATCGTGGCACGGCCCGCCGCCAGGGTCGCTGCCCGATCCTCGTCGACGATGTGGTCTCCCCACGTACGGCCCTCGTCGGGCCACGACGACGCCCCGGCCCCCAGCATGTCGTCGACCCGTCCCCCGAGGAACGTGAAGGCCAGGGAAGTCGCGTCGGCCTCCCAGAAGACCGCGTCGAGGCTGGCCACGAGCTCTTGGAAGCGCTCCAGCTCGGAGAGGCGGGTGGCGTTGCCGAGCGCCAGGGAGGTGATGTTCGCGATGCCCTGCCCGAGACGGATCGTTCGCTCGTCGAATCGCTCGTCTGCACCCCGAGCGATCATCACGATCGCGCCGAACCCGTCCGGGTCCCATCGCAGCGGGGCTACCAGGACCGAGCGCGCCTCCGTGACGACCCAGAGGTCGCGAGGCACCTGACCGACCACATCCACGTCGATCGTGAACGGCTCGAGGTCGGCGAAGAGGAACGAGGCGGCCACCTCGGCGGGCACGTCGCCGATCTCGACCCTCGGCCGAGCCAGACCCGGCTCCACGACGTGCAGCCGCGCGACGCGGAAGTTGCCGCTCTCCTCGTCTCGGACGTAGGCGCCGACCGCAGCGCAGGGCACCAGTGAGGGGATCGTCTCGATCGCCTCCTGGAAGATATCGCCCACGGTGTGTCGACCCACGAGCCGCTGCGAGAGCTCGAGGAGCGCCGCGGAGGCCTGCGCCGCGCCGCGCTCGGCCGCCAGCAGGGTCGCGTTCTCGAATGCCGCGGCAGCATGCGGCGCGAGCACTTCGACCACCTGCAGGTCCTGCTCGTCGAACTTCCCGTACCCGATGCTCGAGAGCACGATCACCCCGTTGACCCGGTCCCCGAGCTTCGTGGGCACGAGCAGCATCGATTCCACGATGTCGTCGGTTCCCTCGATCTGGACGGCGAACTCGACCTCCTGGGCATTGGGCGTCAGCAGGGAGCGCCCCGTCTCGGCGACCCAGCCGGTCATGCCTTCACCCACATGGGTCACGAGTTCCTCGAGCGTCTCCTCTTCGTACTCGGTGAAGTACTCACCACGGAACGCGATCGGCAGGAGCGTCCTGCCGTCGGGCTGCAGGTGGTAGACGCGGCAGTTGTGGTACTCGACGATCGTGCGCAGCTCCGCGGCGATCGCCTCGCCGATCGCCTCGACGCTGCCGAGCCCGCTCAACTTCGCGGCGAGGCTGTGCAGCATGTTCAGCTGCGCGGCCGACCGGAACCGGTCGGCGCCGACGCCGCTCACCTCGTCTTGGGCCTGGTCTGCCCGTGTCCGTTCCCTCACCCGCTCGTCTCCCGTCGCGCCGACGGTTCATCCTCCCATCGGGAGACTCCCACCTCGGAAGCTCGCGACTCCCCTCCCCTTTGGATGTCGGCCGCCCGGACCGTCCCCTGTACCCGAACACGACCCGGAAGGGCGCGCAGGTGCTTGCACCGTCGGTGCCCGTGGATACGCTCGTGCGTGATGGAGACGACCCCCCCGACCCCCGAGGCGCTGGACGAGCGATCCCGCACACTCCTCGATTTCGAGCGTGGGAGCTGGAAGCTCGACATCCCCAAGGAACGAGCGATCCGCGAGCGATTCGGCTTCTCGCCGGCGCGCTACCATCAGCTGCTCAACCGCTTGATCGATCAGCCGGAGGCCCTCGCGTACGATCCCATGCTGGTGCGCCGGCTCCTCCGGGTCCGCGAGGTGCGGCGCCGGAGACGGGTGGCCGGGCAGCTCGGCGTGCGCCTGTAGACCAGGGCGGGGTCCGGTGGCTGGGGTAGGATGACCCGCGTGAACCTGAGCCCCGCGCGTCTGGCCGTGCTCGTCGCCCTCGTCGTGGGTGGCATCGCCATCATCCTGAACGGGTTCGGCGGCGACGACGCCGTGCTCGCGGGCGATGGTACCGAGGTCGTGGAGCCGACGCCCTCCGAGAGCGCCTCGCCGTCGGGGTCGGCGTCGCCCTCGGCGAGCGAGAGCGCTGCGCCGGAGCTCGAGCCTCAGGTCGACGGCGTGATGATCCAGGTCCTCAACGGCACCGCCGAGGTGGGGCTCGCCGCCGAGGTCGAGGCGTTCCTCGTCGGGAAGGGCTACGTCGCGGCCCTCCCGGCGGCCGACGCCGCCCAGAAGCCGGTCGAGACGACGATCGTGTACTTCCGCACCGGCGAGGACGCGGAGCAGAACGAGGTCGACGCCGACCACCTCGCCGGGCGGTACCTCAAGGGCGTCGAGGTCCAGGTCAAGCCGCTCAGCGCGGCGCTCGGCTCCGACGTCGCCCCGAAAACCCAGCTCGTGGTGCTGCTCGGCAACGACTACGCCGAGGCGAACCCCGTCGGCTAGCGGACAGCAGGCCTCTTCACCGGATCAGCCGATCGGGAGTCGCCGGACGCGCCGGCCGACTCCGATCGCCGGGCGATCCGATCCTCCAGGCTCGCGTCGAGGATCCTGCCGACGCCCCGGGTGAGGTCTTCCGGCACGAACGGCTTCGTGATCACGTCGTCGGCCCCGAGCTCGTAACAGCGGCGGTGGTCGTCGCGACGGGTGTCGGCCGTGAGCACCAGCACGGGCACGTCACCGGCCTCGGGGTGCGAGCGGAGGACCTTGAGCACCTCGAACCCGTCCGCGCGGGGCATCATCAGATCGAGCACCACCGCGTCGGGCAGGTGCTCCAGGGCGATCTCGATGCCTCGTTCGCCGTCGTCGGCCTCGAGCACCTCGTACCCCGCGTGGCGAAGGTTCACGCGGTACAGCAGCCTGACGTCGGGCTCATCGTCGATCACCAGTACGCGGCGCATCGCGCCTTGTCCTCCTGTCGGGGGACGTCTGGATCCCCTACGGTGCGTATCGGATGCCGCACCGGTGCGTTGATACCCGGAACATGGGAATCGCGGCGCCCCATTCGCCGTTCGCTCGTTGACGGCCTCCTGGAGCGCCCATACGCTGGCATGCGGGAGGTTGCGCCGTGCTGAAGGTCTCGCAGAAGCTCGAATACGCGATGCGCGCGATGATCGAGCTCGCGCAGCGGCGTGACGAGGGCGTCTTGGTGCCCGCCCGCGAGATCGCGGAACGTCAGCAGATCCCGGTGCGGTTCCTCGAGCAGCAACTCGGCGCCCTGTCGAAGGCGGGGCTGGTGGAGAGCTTTCGGGGGGCGGGTGGCGGCTGTCGCCTCGCGCGCGACCCCGCCGAGATCACGATGGCCGAGATCGCCGATGCGATCGAGGGGCAGATCTTCCCGATGTTCTGCCTCGAGCCCAGCGATCATACGTGCTTCGCCGACTCACGCTGTGGGCTGCAAGGGTTCTGGGCTGACGTCGCACGTGCGGTGCAACAGGTGTTCGAGGAGACGACGGTGGCGGACCTCGCGGCCCGCCACCGGGGCGTCACCTCGGGGCCGACGTTGATCGCCCCGGACCAGCTGCTGTCCCGCCTGAACTGACGACCGGGTTCGGTCGCGCGTCAGGCCGACCAGCCGCGAGCCTTGGCGGCGTCCATGCCGAGGATCTTGGTCAGCTTCGTGCCACAGACCGGGCACGTGCCCTGGGCGGCCGGACGGCCGTTCTTCAAGGTCACGACCTGGCCCTCGAACTCCCGCTTGGCCCGGCACTTCATGCAATAGCCTTCGTCGGCCATCGCCTGCCTCCTTTCCCCCGAGGCGGCCCCCTGGGCAACCTCGCGCCCGATGGTTACCCCGGGAACCGCTCTGTGCAAGCACATCCATGCGGTCGCCGTTCACCCCGGGAACCGCGATCCAGGCCGCCGATCAGGGCTCGCACGGCCGGGGCCGCGCGCGTACGATGCTGGCTCGCCCGCGCACGCACCTGGAGGATCGATGAGCGACACCCCGCAGAACATCGAGGCGCTGCTGTCGGAGCTGCGCGTCTTCGAACCGCCCGCGGATTTCGCCGAGCGCGCGATCGTGTCGGACCCTTCGGTGTACGAGCGGGCGAACGCAGACCATGAGGCGTTCTGGGCCGAGCAGGCAGAACGGCTCACCTGGTTCAAGCGGTGGGACAGGGTGATGAACTGGACCCCGCCGTGGGTGACGTGGTTCGAGGGCGGGCAGTTGAACGCCTCGTACAACTGCCTCGATCGTCACGTGGAGGCCGGGGGAGGCGACAAGGTCGCGTTCCACTGGGAAGGTGAGCCCGGCGACACCCGCACGATCACCTACTCCGATCTGCTCGACGACGTCTGCCGCCTCGCCAACGCGCTGGCCTCGCTCGGCGTCCGCAAGGGAGACCGCGTCAACATCTACCTCGGCATGGTGCCCGAGCTGCCGATCGCGATGCTCGCCTGTGCACGGATCGGTGCGCCCCATTCGGTCGTTTTCGGCGGGTTCAGCGCGGAAGCGCTCCGCGACCGCATCATCGACGCGGAGGCGAAGGTGCTGATCACGGCCGACGGGGCGTGGCGCCGAGGCACGATCGTGCCGCTGAAGGACAACGCCGACGAGGCCGTGAGCGAGTGTCCGTCGATCGAGCACGTGATCACCGTGAAACGGTGCGGCAACGAGCACTCGTTCACCGAGGGACGTGACCTCTGGTACCACGAGCTCGTCGCCGACCAGCCGACGGAGTGCGAGCCGGAGCCGATGGGCGCGGAGGATCTGCTCTACCTGCTGTACACGAGCGGCACGACGGGAAAGCCGAAGGGCATCGCCCATACCACGGGTGGGTACATGACGCAGGTTGCCGCGACCCACCGCATGATCTTCGACCTGCACGAGGACGACGTGTTCTGGTGCGCCGCCGACTGCGGTTGGGTGACCGGGCACTCCTACATCGTCTATGGACCGCTCGCGAACCACACGACGGGCATCATGTACGAGGGGGCTCCTGACTGGCCCGAGCGCGACCGGTGGTGGAGCATCGTCGAGCGCTACGGGGTCACGATCCTCTACACCGCGCCGACCGCGATCCGGGCATTCATGCGATGGGGAGCCGAGCACCCCGCGCAACACGATCTGTCCTCGCTCCGGCTGCTGGGCTCGGTCGGCGAGCCGATCAATCCCGAGGCGTGGATCTGGTACTGGAAGGTGATCGGCACCGAGCACTGCCCCGTCGTCGACACGTGGTGGCAGACCGAGACCGGCGCGATCATGATCACGCCGCTGCCGGGCATCACCGCGCTGAAGCCCGGATCGGCCACGTTCGCGTTCCCGGGCATCGAGGCCGACGTCGTCGACGAGGCGGGCACGAGCGTCGGCCTGGGCGGAGGGGGGTACCTGGTCCTGCGGCACCCGTGGCCGGCGATCGCCCGGACGATCTGGGGGGATCCGGATCGGTACGTGCAGACCTACTTCTCACAGTACGGGCCCGAGGTCTACGTGGCCGGCGACGGAGCACGGCTCGACGAGGAGGGATACTTCTGGTTGCTCGGGCGGATCGACGACGTCATGAACATCGCTGGCCACCGCCTGTCGACGTTCGAGATCGAGTCGGCGCTGGTCGACAACGACAAGGTCGCGGAGGCCGCGGTGGTCTCGAGGCCGCACGAGATCAAGGGCGAGGGCATCGTCGCGTTCGTGACCCTCAAGGCCGGCTACGAGGGCGACGCCGCCATGCTCGATGAGCTCCGCGAACACGTGTCCAAGGTGATCGGACCGATCGCGAAGCCCGACAACATCATCTTCACGCCGGACCTGCCGAAGACGAGGTCCGGCAAGATCATGCGGCGGCTGCTCCGTGACGTCGCCCGGGGAGACTCCCTCGGCGACGTCACGACGCTCGCGAACGCCGAGATCGTCGAGCACATCCGCGATCAAGCCACCGCGGGTGACGAGTGAACGACCGGACGAGATGACGATCGACGTCCCCGTCTTCTCGGGCCTCGAGGCCGCGTTCGTCGCCGGCGCCCGAGTGGCGGCGCTCGCGACGACCTACCCCGACGGCCGTCCGCACGTCGTGCCGATCTCCGCGGTGCTGGACCTCGACAGGCTCGTGTTCGCGAGCGAGACCGACACGCAGAAGATCCGCAACATCGAGGCGAACCCCGATGTGGCGATCAGCTTCGACGAGTACCACGAGGATTGGTCCCAACTGAAGCAGGTGATCGCCCACGGCGAGGCTTACGTGGTCGATGCCGGGTTCGAGTTCGCGCGTGATCGCGCCCTGCTCTACGAGAAGTTCCCGCAGTACGAGTCCGAGGCGCCGATCGAGGAGGGATCGTCGGTGGTCGTCGAAGTGCGGGTCGACCGGGTCGTGAGCTGGGGTTTCGACGACTGAGCCCCGATCGTTCGCCGAGCGCGTCCGGGCCCGGGTCGATGCCCTGGGGGGCCGCGACACGGGACTCGCTCGCCTCGTCGTCCGGCCCTCGCTCGAGCTCGCCGATCGCACGCAGCGCGATCAGCTGGGTGTGGAAGCCGGCTCGCTGACCTACGGTGCCTTCCTCTCGCTCCCGCCGCTGTTGTTGCTGCTGCTCTCGGTCGTGGGCATCGTGTTCCAGCAGCAGGCGGAGACGGCCCAACAGGACCTGATCGACGCGATCGGCGATCTGCTGCCCGGGTTCGACGAGGTGGTATCGACCCAGCTGGAGCTCACGACCGCCTCCCAGATCGGCACCGGAGTGGTGGGGCTCATCGGCATCATCTACGCGGCGTCGGGGTTCGTCGCCCGCGTGCGACACGCCCTCGGCGCGGTGTTCCGTTCCCGCCAGACGGGGCTCGTCGTGGGGCGCGTGAGCGGTGCCTTGATCGGTGTGCCCGTGGTGGTGCTGCTCGTCGCGTTCGCATCCGCCGCCGCGTGGGTGACCGGACTCCGTCTCGAGGGCTTGCTCGGGGTGACCGTCGAGTTCGTCGCGTTCGTCGCGCTGGCCGCGTTCGGTGCCGGCACGTGGGCGCTCGTCTATCGTCTGCTCACGCCCTCGCCCGGGCCGACGCTGCGCGAACACCTTCCGGGCGCCGCGGTGTTTACGGTCGGATTCCTCGTGCTCGAGCGCTTCGGGGCCGTCTATGTCGCGGGCGTCGTCACCCGCAGCACGGCGCTCTACGGTGCGATCGGTGCGGTCTTCGGGCTGCTGGCGTTCATCTACGTGGCGATGTGGCTGTTCCTGCTCGCGGGCGAGGTCTCTGATCTGCTCCGGCACCGCGACGAGCCGGTCGTCACGAATGGCGGTGCATGAAGTCGAGCATCAGCTCGACGTGCCGGATCTGCTCGTCGACGTCGTTCGCGTGGTGCCCGCCGGGGTAGAGGTGCACCTCGACCTCCCGCCCACGAACCCGCAGGGCGTGGGCGTAGGTCATCACCTGTCCGAGTGGGCATCGGCTGTCCTGCTCACCGGCGATCAGCAGCATTGGGGCTCGCACGCGGTCCACGTAGGTCATCGGGTTCCGTTCGTGGAACAGCTCGGGGACCTCCATGGGCGTGCCGCCCATGACGGCCACGTCCCACGCCCGGAGCGCGGGCGCGCTCTCGTAGTGCGCGGCCACCGAGTCGCCCACGGGGATTCCGGCGATCACGCCCCGCCATCGCTCCGGGTGCAGGCCGGCGTTCAGCGTCGCGAGGTAGCCGCCCCAGGACCATCCCTCGAGGAACACGCGCTCGGGCTCGACCAGCCCGGCCTCGATCGCATGGTCGAGGCCGGCGTTGATGTCCTCGGACTCGGGGAACCCGATATCGCCGTAGAGCGCCTGGCGGAACTCGCGCCCGTAGCCGGTCGAACCTCGGTAGTTCACGAGCATGACGGCGAACCCTTCGTCGGCGAAGGCTTGGCGCCGGGGTTCGAAGGCATCGGTGTCGTGGTAGTTCGGGCCGCCGTGTACCGACACGACGGCGGGAAACGGCGGCTCCCCGTCCGGTCGCATGAACCATGCCTGGATGGGCTGGCCGACCGGGTTGTTGAACCACATCGGCTCCCACGGGCGCCCCGCAGGGGGCGGCTCGGCGATGCGGAGCACCTCGACGCCGCTCGGGGCCTCACGCCAGGTCGGCGGTCGAACGCCGTCCTCGTATCGGAACCACACATGACCGTCCGGGCGGACCCCTGCGTGGCTGATCGTGCCGCCCGCCTCGACGACCGTGGTGAGCCCGCCGCCGTCCGACCCGACCCGCATGAGGCTGTGCGTCGCCTCGTGATCGCGGTGCAGGAGGAGCGCGTCGCCGGTCGGATACCAGTCCGCGAGTGTCACCGTGCCTGGGACGTCCAACGCGATCTCCTGCGGCGCGCCCGTGCGAGGCGACCACAGGAAGGGACGTGTGAAGCCGCCGATCTCGCGCAACAGCACGAGGCGGTCGTCACCGGGCACCGGGGACCAGCCGGCGGCCACCACCGCCATCGCATCGTCGGCGACCCGGGCGACCGGATCGCCCGTGTGCGCGTCGAGCACGCGAACCGCCGGGTTCTCGATGTTCGAGCCCTCCGTGTGCCAGATCGCGACCAGCGAGGCGTCGGCGGACAGGCCGCCTGGTCCCTGCGGCCAATCCCGACCCGCACCCGCCGGTTGCCCGTTGCGGTAGATCTCACGGGTCGGTTCCGAGCCGTGTCGCACGACGATCGTGTAGCCGTCGTCGTCGGAGAACCCGGCGGCGACCGAGTCGCCGACGAGCGAGAGCCCCGACATCCACATGTCGGGGAGCCCGGGGAAGAGGGGGCGAGGATCGCCGCCGCCGAAGGGCGTCACCATCCACCGTCCTCGCTCGTCCCCCTGGGGGTCGAGCCACCAGACGATACCCGAGCCGTCGGGGGTGACATGCGCTTCTTCGGCGCCGACGCCTTCGGCCGACGCCTGCCGGCGCACGCCCTCGGCCAGGTCCCACGACCAGGCCTGCGAGACCCCACTCTCCGTCGACACGATCGCGAGACGGTGTGGTGCCTGCCGGTTCCAGGCGACGCCGCTCACCGTCGGCACGGTCAATCGGCGTCGCCAATCGGTGGTGGTGACCAATCACGCTCCTTCGGACGGCTCCCGCAGCGTACCGCCGAACCGGACCGGCCACGGTGTCGGATACCCGACAGCTGGAAGGATGATCACGATGGGTGATGGGTCGCTGACCATCGGACCGCGATCGCGGTGTGAGCGCGCTCCGATCGCGTGCTCGGGGGAAATGCCCTTGCCACCCCACGGGGGTTTGTGGCTACAATCGGTTAGCACTCGACACCATCGAGTGCTAGCAGTCGGGAACCGAGGCTGAGAAGTCATCCAGCGGTCGCCACCGGGCGGACCGACGAGCCGGAAAGGAGAAGGGATGGCCGCGAAGATCATCTCTTTCGATGAGGACGCGCGGCGCTCGCTCGAGCGGGGCATGGACCAGCTCGCGAACGCCGTGAGGATCACGCTGGGGCCCAAGGGCCGCAACGTGGTCCTCGAGAAGAAGTGGGGTGCCCCAACGATCACGAACGACGGTGTCTCGATCGCCAAGGAGATCGAGCTCGACGACCCCGAGGAGAAGATCGGGGCCGAGCTGGTCAAGGAGGTCGCGAAGAAGACCGACGACGTCGCCGGTGACGGCACCACGACGGCCACCGTGCTCGCCCAGGCGATCGTGAAGGAAGGCCTGCGCAACGTCGCGGCCGGCGCCAATCCGATGAGCCTGAAGCGCGGCATCGAGCGCGCCACGGAGCTCGCCGTCGAGGCGATCAAGAACCAGTCCAAGGAGGTCGACGACAAGGCCCAGATCGCCAACGTCGGCGCGATCTCTGCGGCAGACCCTCAGATCGGCGAGACGATCGCCGAGGCCGTCGACAAGGTCGGCAAGGACGGCGTGATCACGGTCGAGGAGTCGAACACGTTCGGCATGGAGCTCGACTTCGTCGAGGGCATGCGCTTCGACAAGGGCTACATCTCGCCTTACTTCGTCACGGACTCCGAGCGCATGGAAGCCGTGCTCGAGGACCCGTACGTCCTCATCGCGAACTCGAAGATCTCGGCCGTGAAGGACCTGCTGCCGGTGCTCGAGAAGGTCATGCAGGCCGGCAAGCCGGTGCTGATCCTCGCCGAGGATGTCGAGGGCGAGGCCCTCGCGACCCTGGTGGTCAACAAGATCCGCGGCACGTTCCGCAGCGCAGCGGTGAAGGCTCCTGGGTTCGGAGACCGCCGCAAGGCCATGCTGCAGGACATCGCGGTTCTCACAGGTGGCACGGTCATCTCCGAGGAGGTCGGCCTGAAGCTCGAGAACGCCACGCTCGACCTGCTCGGCACCGCGCGCAAGGTCATCGTGACCAAGGACGAGACCACGATCGTGGAGGGCGCGGGCAAGGACGAGGACGTCCAGGGCCGGATCAATCAGATCAAGGGCGAGATCGAGAAGACCGACTCCGACTACGACCGCGAGAAGCTGCAGGAGCGGCTGGCCAAGATCTCCGGTGGTGTGGCGGTCATCAAGGTCGGCGCGGCCACCGAGGTCGAACTCAAGGAGAAGAAGCATCGCATCGAGGATGCGGTCCAGTCGACCAAGGCCGCCGTCGAGGAGGGCATCGTGCCCGGGGGCGGTGTCGCGCTCCTGAACGCGCAGGCCGCGCTCGACAAGGTCGACCTCGAGGGCGACGAGGCGACGGGTGCCAACATCGTGCGCCGCGCGCTCGAGGAGCCGCTGAAGCAGATCGCCGTGAACGCCGGCCTCGAAGGTGGCGTGATCGTCGAGAAGGTGCGGGCGCTCGACCCAGGCAACGGGTTGAACGCCGCCACCGGCGAGTATGGCGACATGGTGAGGTTCGGCGTGATCGACCCGACGAAGGTCACGCGTTCCGCGCTGCAGAACGCCGCGTCGATCGCCGCGCTCTTCCTGACGACCGAGGCCCTCGTCGCCGAGAAGCCCGAGAAGGCTCCGGCCATGCCGGCGGGCGGCATGCCCGGCGGTGACATGGACTTCTGAGTCCCACCGCACTGCAGAACCGAGCAAACGGGGCCCTTCGGGGCCCCGTTCTCGTTTCTCCGGCCCCCGTTCTCCTCGCGGCATCGGATGGGTTGACCGCCCTCGTCTGCCTCGCAAGGATGGTCGAACCGAGGACGGGGGGATGCGGAAGGTGAGGGAACGGGCAGCCGCCGCGCTCGGCGTGCTGCGCACCGCACTCCGGAACCGATCGCTCCGACGGGCCTTGGTGGCCTTCCTGCTGTTCAACACCCAGGAGTACGCGGTGTGGATCGCCGTCGCGGTGTATGCCTTCCAGCAGGGCGGCGCGGGGGAGGCCGGGGCGGTCCTCGTGCTTCAGCTCGTCCCGGCCGCGATCGTCGCCCCGATCGGATCGGTGCTCGCCGACCGCATCCCCCGCGCGAAGGCGCTCGTGCTGAGCTACGGGCTGCAGACCTGCGCCAACCTGCTGCTGGGCGTGTGCTTGATCGAGGCACCCGCCCCGGTCGCGTACACGGCCGCCGTGCTGGCGGCGAGCGTGATCACGCTCACGAGGCCGGCGCACAACGCGATCCTGCCGAGCCTGGCTGAGACGCCGGGCGAGCTGACCGCCGCCAACGCCGCGTCGAGCACGATGGACGGCATCGGCACGCTGATCGGGCCGTTGGCCGGCGCGATCCTGATGGGTCGCTGGGGGCCGGGAGGCACCGTGCTCGTGATGGCGTTCGTCTCGGCGCTCTCGGTCCTCGCCGCGCTCGGGGTGCGGCCGGATCGACCGGACGAGCCGAACCCCTCCGAGCACGTGAGCGCCTTCCTCTCGCAGGCGCTCGGCGGGCTCCGGCAGGCCCGGGCTGAGCCCGACGTCGCCACGCTGCTCGGGGTCGGCGGCGTGCAGTTCGTGATGGTCGGCATGCTCGACGTCTTCTTCGCGCTGCTCGCGATCGACGTGCTCGGGTCGGGGGAGAGCGGCGCCGGGGTGCTGGCCGGGGGGTTCGGCCTCGGTCTCCTCCTCGGTGCCGCGGGCGCGGTGGGTCTCGTGGGGGTGCAGCGACTGGCGCCGGCTGTGCTGGTCGCTCTCCTCGGCTCGGGCGCCGCACTCGGCGCGCTCTCGTTGGCGTCCACGATGCCGGTGGCGGTCGTCGTGCTGGCGTTGTGCGGGGCGACGATCGGACTGTTCGCGGTCGCGAGTCGCACGTTGCTGCAGCGCCGCGCCGATGACGTGGTGCTCGCCAGGGTGTTCGGTCTCGAGGAGGCCCTGCAGATGATCGGCCTGGCCGTCGGCGCCGCGGCAGCGCCGCTGCTGGTCTCGGTCTTCGGCGCCGCGGGGGCGCTCGCGGCGGCCGGCGCCATCCTTGCGGGTGTGGCGCTCGGGGCGTGGCCACGGCTCCGCCGCATCGACGCCGCAGCGGCCGGTCCGGGGCCCGAGTTCGATCTGCTCCGCGGAGTCTCGATCTTCTCGCCACTGGCTCAGCACGTGCAGGAGCAGCTCGCGTGGCACCTGATCCCCTTCAGGGTCCCGGCCGGCGGCGTCGTGATCAGGGAGGGCGAGGCCGGCGATCGCGTCTACGTGGTGCGCAACGGCACGGTCGAGGTCGCGAAGGGCGGGGTCGCGGTGGCCGAGCTCGGTCCGGGCGACTACTTCGGTGAGATCGCGTTGCTCCGCGATGTGCCGAGGACCGCCACGGTGACGGCGATCGACGACGTCGACCTGCTGGCTCTGGAACGCGACGTGTTCCTCGCGGCGGTCACGGGGTCGGTTCCGAGCCGGCGGCAGGCTGACGAGGAGGTGGACCGGCGGCTCGCCGACGGCGACCGGTGAGGGTCCGTCTTCGTCACAGAACCGCAATACGTCGTCGGCGAACCACGGCCCGGCCCGAACCGAAGTAGGGGTGGAGCCCCTCTCTCCGACAGAGAAGGCCTCGGGCCCCCCGCCCGGGGCCTTCTCGCTTCCTCGGCCTGTGCGCCATCTGGGCCGCACAGGGCGAACGATGGCTCGGCGGCGTGGCAGGATACGCGCCATGTTCGAGGTGACGGTCCACATCCGCTGGCGTGACATGGACAACTACGGGCACGTGAACAACGCGGTGTACCTGAACTACCTGGAAGAGTGCCGCGACCGGATGATCGAGGGACTCTTCGGCGCCGACGAGGCGTGGGACTTCGTGCTCGCCCACGTCGGGATCGACTTCCGCGATCAGCTCACCCAGGACGATGGCGACGCGGTCGTTCGGTGCGAGGTGACGGGGTTCGGCCGTTCGAGCATCCGGACGCGTGAGCGCATCGAGAAGCCCGACGGCACCCTCGCGGCCGAGGCCGAGGCCGTGATCGTGCCGAGGTCGCCGGAGGGGTCTTCGAGTCGGCCTCTGACCGACGCTGAACGAGTCGTGCTGCAGCGTGCGATCGATACCGCGGGAGGATGATCAGGCGGGCGGCAGGATGCGGCGTCCATGCACGAAGTGCTCGCGGTACCAGCCGTCGCCGACCCACATGATCGTGACCCCGCCCGGGGTGTTCGACGAGTCGAGGGCATACCCGTGACCGATGTAGACGTCCACGTGGTCGACCGTGCCGTCGTCGTTCCCGTCGTAGAACATCAGGTCGCCCGGGAGGAGACGGTCGTACCTGAGGGCCCCGAAGCGGGCCATGTCGGCAGACGTCCGCTGCGGGAGCGCCCAGCCGGCGTAGGGACGCGGTGGGTGCACCTTCCACGCGCCACCGTCGTTCTCCCGCAGGAGCCACCAGGCGAGACCCGAGCAGTCGAACCCGGGGACGGGCTGGCCGCCGAGGGCGGCAGGCGGGTTCGATCCTCCCCACTCGCCGCCCCACACGTACGGGAGGCCGACGGACTTCATGCCCCAGCGCACGATCGCGAGGCGCTTCGGTCCCATCTTGGGAAGCACGATGCCGTCGTACTGCTCGCGGACCCAGGGGACCACCCACGAGGGAAGCGTGGCGGCCTTGTACAGCGAGTAAGCGACCTGGGCACGGCTGAGCGGACTCCGCGGTCCAACGTCCATGGCCTCGTCGCTGTTGTTGTAACGGAGTCCGAGCCGCAGCCCCAGCATCAGCGCGCCGAATCGCTCCGGCGTCGGGAACCGCACACCGTCGCGCGTGCGCAATCCGTCGAGCTGTCGAGCGATGCCTCGCATGCCGAGAGCATCGATCACGACCGAGTGCAGGACACCGGTCGTCACGGCCTGATCGGGCATGAACCGGCCGTCGGTCGATCGCCTCATCCAGCCCCGTTGCACCGCGATGTTGGCCCACTTGTAGAAGGTCTGCGACGGGTCGAGATCGGTGAACGTGATCGCCGGGTCGACGGCGGCGCCCGGCGCGAACGCCTTGACCGCTGCCCGCGCTAGGTACTTCCGAGTCTGGATCATGTCGGGCCTGAACGGCACGCTGCCGTCGGGGCGCGCTGCAAAGTCGCGCATCCAGTCGTTGGCCTTGCCGACGAAGTCGATCGCCGACTTGGCCCACGCGTCCGAGCCGTCGAGATCGCTCCACCGGAAACTCGCCCTCCGCGGCGACGCCGTCGACGACAGGTCGACGGGGTAGGGCCCCGGACCCGACCCGGGCTCCCCCAGGTGCGGGAGGAGGGTCGATGCAGGCGCGTCTGCAGCGTTGGCCGGAGGGCCGCCGGTGACCAGCGTCGCTCCCAGGGCGATCACGGTGCCGAGCGTCGCCAGACCACGACGGAACGGTGTTCCCCCTCGGTTCATGGGGTTAGGTTCGGCATGGATCCGGCCGGTCTTGAACGACGACGGAGCGTGCCGGTGTGGGCCCGCACCTCGCCCATGTCGGCACCGGCCATGCATCGGTGCGGGGGGGCCGGGCCCTACGGACCGTGCGGTAGTCTCGATTCGTGCTGGGTGAGGTGGAGGCGCTCGTGATCGATGTGCGCCCCCTCGACGTGCACGGGGTGGGCTACGTGGACGTCACGGTCGCCTACAGGGACCGAACGACGGCGACCGCCCGCCTCGGCCAGGAGAGCGTGCCGGGCGATCTGGCGGCAGGGGAGCAGGTCATCGTCCGCGTCGTCGCGAACATGATCGTGTCGATCGAGCGACCGATCCCTTCGGGCGATCGAACGGTCGACGCTTGAGGTGGGTCAGTCCTTCGGACCCTCCGCCCGAACCTTCTCGACGGTGGTCAGCGCTTCGCGAAGGTCACGCAGCCAGTCGTCCTGCCGTTCGGCGACGAGGCGGACGCACCACGCGAGGGCGTGACTCCGGCTGCGGGCCACCCCGGCATCGACCAGCGTGTCGAGGACCCGGCGTTCGGCGAGGCGCAGACGGGTCATCGCAGGCACGCTGAGGGTCGTGAACGTCACCCGCTGATCGGCGCAGACCACGCCCCAGCTCACCTTCCGCCCGAACCGATGCTCGGCCTCGGACGCGATCTTGATACGTCGTGCCCTCGTGTCCTCGCGGAAGCCGCCGATCCGCGCCGCGACCGCCGCGCTCCGAGCCTCCGCGCTCTCGTCGTCGGGCAGGTCGGGTGCGGCGATCGTACCCATGACGAGGATCTCGTCGCGGTCGCTGCCGACCTCGAGCGGTCCGACGAACCAGTCGTCGGGCACGCGGCCCGCGAACCACCCACGGATCTCGTCGTCGGACGGGGAGTGATGTGCCGGACGTGTCGTCATAGGGGGAGATTACAACATTACACACATACGTCAAGGAACAACCGAGACCACCCCATCGAGGTGGTTGGTACGCTGCGGCCCCATGGAGCCCCTGCCCGACGAGGCCCCCCCGGGCGCATACGGTGGCAGCCGGCTCACGACCGACGTCGAGACCCCCGATGCGCACGCGTTCGCCGGTCGGGGGGAGCTCGCGCCCGCCGAGTCCTCCGAGGACGCCGGATCGATCGACGGCGAGATCCTGGCTGCGATCGCCGAGCAGGCCGACTGGATGACCGACCTCCTCTCTGAGCTCGTCCGTGCGCCCACGACGCTCGGCAACGAGGAACCGGGCCAGATCGTCGTCGAGGCTGCGCTCGCCGAGATCGGCCTCGAGCCGGTCGACGTGCCGATGGACGGCGAGCGCCTGCGCGGTCATCCGCTCGCGGCTCCGTTCGACTGGGATGTCGCGGGCAAGCGCAACGTCGTCTCCAGGTGGGGGCCCCGTGATGGGGAGCCCGGGCGTTCGTTGATCCTCAACGGGCACATCGACGTCGTGAGTCCCGAGCCGACGACGCATTGGGGCGACGTCGATCCCTTCGGCGCCCATCGGGAGGACGGCTGGATGGTCGGCCGGGGAGCCGCGGACATGAAGTGCGGCATCGCGGCGATCCTCGGAGCGGTCAAGGGCCTGCGGTCCCTCGGCCTCACGCCGCGAGCTCCGGTCACCGTGGAGTCGGTCGTCGAGGAGGAATGCTCGGGCAACGGGACCCTGCAGACCCTGCTCGACGGTTACACGGCCGACGCGGCGGTGATCGCGGAGCCGTTCGGCGCGGCGATCACGACCTCGCAGGTCGGGGTGTTGTGGTTCAGCGTCCGGATCACCGGGGTGCCGGGACACGCCGCCGAGGGTCAGCACGCCACGAACGCGATCGAGAAGAGCCTCGCGGTGATCGGTGCGCTGCGATCGCTCGAGGCGGATCTGAACGCGAGCCCGCCCCCTCCCTACGACCTGTTCACGCACCCCATCAACCTCAACGTCGGCACGATCAGGGGCGGCGACTGGGCCTCCACGGTGCCGGGCGAGTGCGAGACGGGCTATCGGATCGCCATGTACCCGGAGATGATGATCGGCGAGCTCAAAGGTCGCATCGAAGCCGCGGTGAATGAGGCGACGAGCGACCAGCCGGGCGCGGCCGAGGTCCGCTACAACGGCTTCTCGAGCCGTGGCTACGACATCCCCGACGACCATCCCCTGGTGACGTCGTTAGCCCACGCCTTCACGAGACAAGCGGGCACACCCCCGGCGCTCGTCTCCACCACCGGCACGACCGACGCGGCGGTCTTCGGCAACGTCGCGGGGATCCCCGCCGTCTGTTTCGGGCCCTATGCCGAGGCCGCGCACGGCGTGGGGGAACGGGTGTACCTTCCGTCCGTGGTGCAGACCGCCCAGGTGTTGGGCCTGTTCGTCAGAGACTGGTGCAGCCTGGCCTGATCGCGGCCGTCTTGGTTGCGCTCGTCGTGCTGATCGTCGTCGCTCGCTGGTACGTGCGGCGCGAGCGGTCGCGCGTCGCTCGGGCCGGCGACACGGCCGTCGCCGTCGCCGAGGTTCCACCGGCCGATCGCACCGACACGGCGAGCAAGCGGTCGACGGACGGCCCGCTCGTCGGCATACCGGCGATCCGGCACTTCTTCAGGACGAACGAGGTGCCGGTGTACTTCGTCTCGGCCACGGCCTTCAACCTGCTCGGCATCGACCGATGGGTCCGCAACTTCAAGTTCGTGAACTACTACGACTCATTCGACGGATGGCATCCCAACGTCTTCGTCCCGAAGGAGCAGAGCCCGCGCGCCTTCGAATCGATCGAGCACATCTGCAACTACCTGCTCGGCCACAAAGAGGTGGTGGACTACGTGCGGGGTCGTGGTCCCGGGGGCAAGGTCGCGTTCCTGATGTTCGACGAGGAGACGGAGACCCTGGCAGCGGAGCTCGGCCTCGAGGTGGCGTTCCCCCCCGCTGAGCTGCGGCATCGGCTCGACTCCAAGATCGAGACCACGAGGCTCGCGAACGAGGCAGGGGTACCGAGCGTGCCCAACGTCATGGGGCGAGCGTCGACCTACCGAGAGGTGCTCGACCTGGCAGGCGGCGCCGGTCTCGGCGACGACCTCGTGATCCAGACGCCATACGGCGACTCGGGGCAGACGACGTTCTTCGTCGCGAGCGCGTCCGATTGGAAGGCCGACGAGGAGAAGATCGTCGGCGAGGACCTCAAGGTGATGAAGAGGATCGATCCGCGTGAGACCGCGATCGAGGGCGTGATCACGCGGCACGGGACTCTCGTGGGCCCACTCATGGCGGAGCTCACCGGCTTCCCCGAGCTCACGCCGTACGACGGTGGATGGTGCGGCAACGACGTGTTCTCGGAGGTGCTCACGCCCGAGCAGCGGCTGCTCGCGCGAGAGCGCACGTACGCCGTCGGAGAACGCCTACGGCAGGAGGGATACCGGGGCTACTTCGAGCTCGACTTCCTCGCCGACGCAGGATCGGGCGAGATGTACCTGGGCGAGCTGAACCCGAGGGTGACCGGGGCCAGCAGCATCACGAACGTCACCGCCGTCGCTTACGGCGACATGCCGCTATTCCTCTTCCACCTGCTGGAGTTCATGGACGTCGAGTACGAGATCGACGTGGAGGAGCTGAACCGGCGCTGGGCGCACCCCGGCAACCTGGACGAGTGGACGCAGTTCATCCTCAAACAAACGGAGGACTCGGTTGAGCTGATCACCGATGCCCCGGCGTCGGGCATCTGGCGCATGGGGGACGACGGACGCATCGCGTACGCGCGTCGCGACACCGACTGGCACACGGTCGCCGACGGATCGGAGGCCTTCTATCTGCGCATCGCGGATGTCGGCGGCTACCGGTATCCGGGCGCGGACCTGGGTATCCTGGTCACGCGAGGGCGGTTCCTCGACGACGACCACGAGCTGGTCGACCGGGCCAGGTCGTGGATCACCGGTATCAAGTCGCAGTTCCGCAGCGTGCCGCCGCCCTCGGAGGCGCCTCCCCCGGTCGAACCGGAACCGTTCGGCTTCAAGATGCTCTAGCGGCACCCGATACCGACGATGCGCATGATCCCGTTCACCTTCCGCGCGGTGGAAGAGCTCGAGCTCGGCCCGAAATGGGCGGGCGTCTTCGACGAACGGTGGCCGCACTACCGCGAGTGGTTCCTAAGGGAGGGAGAGGCGGCGCGCGCCTCGTACGCGACGAGCGCCCGCATGCTGCGAGCCCACATGCCGGAGCTGATGCCGGCGTACGAGCGGGTGGTGGAGCTCGCGGGTGGGGGCGACCTCGCCGCGAGGATGCTGTCGCTCTACACGCCACCGCCCTACCTGGCGGCGTGCTCCCAGGGCGCGTGGGTGCGCGAGGGTGGGCCCGTGCTCGCTCGCAACTACGACTACGCCCCCGGCCGATTCGAGGGGCTGATCTGGTCGACCCGGCTCCTCGAGCGACGGGTGATCG
Organism: Actinomycetota bacterium; assembly: GCA_035697485.1. Lineage (NCBI taxonomy): Bacteria > Bacillati > Actinomycetota > Actinomycetota bacterium. Next base: position 5,056 of record DASSCU010000032.1, on the reverse strand, counting down.
GCACGTCCGATTGCCTGTGGGGACTGCTCGACGGCATGAACGACGCCGGCCTCGCGGTCTCGCTCACGTTCGGCGGGCGACGTGTGATGGGCGACGGGTTCGGCATCCCCATCGTCGTGCGGTACTTGCTGGAGGTCTGCGAGACGGTGCCTCAGGCCCGAGAGACGATCGCCCGGCTCCCCTTCAGCCTCGCGCACAACCTCACGATCGTCGATCGCGCCGGCGACGTGGTGACCGCCTACGTCTCTCCTGATCGTGAACCGATCTTCCGGCCGTTCCCCGCCGCCACGAACCATCAGGGGCTGGTGGAGTGGCCCGAACAGGCCAAGGCGACCCGCACGATCGAGCGCGAGCAGTGCATCGTGCGGCTGGTCGAGGGCGACGCCCCCGACGTCGAGGCGTTCGCCGGCGCGTTCCTGCGGTCGCCGCTGTTCAGCACGTCGTATGCGAACGGGTGGGGAACCCTCTACACGGCCGTCTTCCGGCCCTCAGAAGGTGTCGTCGATTACCGTTGGCCGACCGACTCGTGGCGGCTCGGGTTCGACGCCTTCGCCGAGGGCGAGCACGTCGAAGTGCTCGCCGACGCCCCGCTCGGCGACGGGTCCGCGGCGTCCGGGCACGCGGGCTGAGGCGGCGATGCGGACCGAGACGTTCCGGATGGAGACGGGCGGTCGCCGCGTGCACGATGTGACCGAGCGCGTCGCCCGTTTCGCCGCCGACGTCGACGACGACGGACTGCTCCACGTGTTCGTCCCGCATGCGACTGCCGGCGTCGCGCTGATGGAGACGGGGAGCGGCTCGGAGACCGACCTCGACGAGTTGCTCGAGCGCGTGTTCCCCCGCGACGACCGCTACGCGCATCGGCATGGGTCGGTCGGCCACGGCGGAGACCATCTGCTCCCCGTCTTCGTCTCGTCATCGCTGGTCCTGCCCGTGGTGGGGGGCGCGATGCAGCTGGGCACCTGGCAGTCGATCGTGCTGGTCGACCCGAACCACGAGAACGACGTTCGGACCGTGCGGCTCAGCTTCCTGCCCGGCTGAGGCCGCTGCTACAGGTACTGGCCGGGCGCGCGCTCCTCGCCCGGTGCGGACGAGACCGCCTGCACGTCGCGCTCGCGCAGCAGCACGAGCTCGTCACCGTCGAGCTCGACCTCCAGGCCCGACGAGGGCAGGAACAGCACGCGGTCGCCTTCCTTCGCCACCCGCACGTCCGGGCCTACGAGGGCCACGTCGCCCCACGCCAGGCGCCTCGGAGCCGGCGCCGCCGTCGCAGGGATCAAGAGGCCGCCCGCGCTCTTGCGCTCGCCGCTCTCGGGGTTCCGCACCACCAGGCGGTCACCCGTGAGCCGGATCGCCGGCCTGTCGGCGCTCTTCTTCGCCCGTGGTTTCCGCTTCGCGGGCGTCTTGGCGCCGGGCTTCTTCGACGAGCTCGAGGTCTCAGCCATGTCCGGGGGAGTGTAGCGAGCGCGACCCGGTACGATGCCTCGCCATGGAAGCCCGGCGGGTGCTCACCCGCGCCGTGAAGCGGCTCGAAGCCTCTCCCGCGATCGACCATTGGCAGAAGGGCCGTGAACGCATCGAGGCCGAGGATCTCCTGATGCACGTGCTGGGTCACGACCCAGCACCCGGCGACATTGTGTCGGGCAAGGATCGTCGCCGGTTCGAGGCGCTGGTCGAGCGGCGGGCCGGGGGCGAGCCGATCCCGTACATCAAGGGCTATGCGGAGTTCCGTGGCATCGAGCTGCTGACGAAGCCGGGGGTCTTCGTGCCGCGGGACTCGTCGGAGTTCCTCGCGGAGCAGGCGATCAGGCGGCTCCGCCGACGGAAGCACCCGGTGCACGTCGATGTCGCGACGGGAGGGGGCACGGTCGCGCTGGCCGTCGCCGACGAGGTGCCGAAGGCCGAGGTCTGGGGCACCGACGTGGCGGGCGACGCGGTGCGCCTCGCGCGCAAGAACGCGAAGGCGCTCGGCCTCCCGGCGCGCTTCGAGGTCGGAGACCTGTTCGACGCGCTCCCGAAGCGGCTGCGGGGATCCGTCGACGTGGTCACGCTCCACCCTCCTTATGTGCCGGCCGGCGAGATCGACGATCTGCCCGACGAGATCCGTGACTGGGAACCCCCGCACACCCTCACCGATCACAGCACCGACGGCCTCGGCTTGATCGGACGCACCGTCGCGGGAGCGCCGCGCTGGCTCCGGGCGAACGGATGGCTGCTGATGGAGGTCAGTCCCGACCGGGTCAAAGAGGTCAAGCGCGTCTACACGGCCGGAGGGTTCCGTGACGTGCAGAGCACGAAGGGGGGCGAACTGAAGGTGACCAGGGTGATCGTGGGCCGGCGGCCGAGATGAGCGAGCCGATCGTGCGGCCGTACGGGTCGTGGGCCTCCCCCGTGTCCCCGCGCATGCTCGCCACGTCGTCCGTGTCGTTGTCCGAGCCCTGGATCGACGAGGGGGCGGTGTATTGGCACGAGGCCCGTCCGGCCGAGGGAGGTCGCGGCGTCGTGGTGCGCGGTGGCCCCTGGTCCTCGCCCGTCGATGTCACGCCCGAAGGCTTCAACGTGCGCTCGCGGGTGCACGAGTACGGGGGCGGAGCCTGGACCGTGCGACGCGGCGTCGTGGTCTTCTCCCACGACGCCGATCGGCGTCTGTACCGGCAGGGCCCGGGCGAGGCGCCCGTCGCCATCACGCCCGACACCGGCGGCCTGCACCGCTACGCCGACGGGCGGATCAGCGCCGACGGCGAGCGGTGGTTCGGCGTGCGGGAGCGCCACGCTTCGTCGGGCCGGGTCGCCGACGTGGCCAACGAGCTGGTCGTGCTCCCGCTCGACGGATCCAGCGAACCCCGCACGGTCGCAGCGGGCCGCGACCTCTACTCCACGCCGCGCATCGCTCCGGACGGACGTCGGCTGTCGTGGCTCAGCTGGAACCTGCCGTGGATGCCGTGGGACGGGTGCGAGCTCTGGGTCGCGGACCTGGCGTCCGACGGGTCGCTCAGCGGGGAGCGTCGGGTGGCCGGGAGAGACGGGGAGGAGTCGATCTGGCAGCCGAGCTGGAGTCCGGCCGGCGAACTCGTCTTCGCGAGCGACCGCTCGGGGTGGTGGAACCTCGAGCGCCTCGCCGGGGACGAACGTGTGGCGCTGCATCCTGCCCAGGCCGAGTTCGGCTATCCGCAGTGGGTGATGAACGAGACGTCGTTCGCGTTCATGGACGACGGCCGCATCGCGTGTTGGTACGGGGATCGAGGTGTGCAACATCTCGCCGTACTCGATGCCGAGACCGGGGAGATGATGGATCTCGATCTGCCGTATTCGTCGTTCGAGCACGGCCCGGGTATCGCTGCCGCCGGCGACGCCATCGCGTTCGTCGCGGGCGCACCCGACATCCCCTCGGAGGTGGTCTGGCTCGACTTCGGATCGCGCTCGGTGGAGGTGTTGCGCGAGGGCGTCGATATGCCGATCGACACCTCGTTCGTGTCGTTGCCCCGCCAGGTCGAGTTCCCGACCGACGGAGGCGTGACGTCGTTCGCCCACTTCTACGCCCCGAACAACCCGAACGCCGCGCCTCCCGAGGGGGAGCGTCCCCCGCTGATCGTGATGAGTCACGGAGGACCCACGAGCGAGGCGATGCCGACGCTGAACCTCGCGATCCAGTTCTGGACCACGCGCGGATTCGCCGTCGCCGACGTCAACTACGGGGGGTCGACGGGGTTCGGCCGCGCCTACCGGCAGCGCTTGAACGGCAACTGGGGGGTCGTCGACACCGCGGACTGCATCAACGCGGCACGGTACCTGGCCGACGCAGCGGAGGTCGACGGGGAGCGGCTCGTGATCCGGGGCGGCAGCGCCGGCGGGTATACGACGTTGTGTGCCCTGACCTTCCACGACGACTTCGCGGCCGGTGCCAGTTGGTATGGCATCAGCGATCTCGAGCCATTCGCGACCGGCGACACCCACAAGTTCGAGTCTCGGTACGAGCACACGCTCATCGGGCCGTGGCCGGAGTCCATCGATCTGTATCGGGCCCGAAGTCCGATCCACTCGGTCGACCTGCTCTCGACCCCGATGTTGCTGCTGCAGGGGGCGGAGGACGAGGTCGTGCCGCCGGCGCAGGCCGAGGTCATGGTCGAGGCGCTCCGGGCGAAGGGGTTGCCTCACGCCTACCTGCTCTTCGAGGGGGAACAGCACGGGTTCCGAAAGGCGGAGACGATCGAGCGAGCCTACGAGGCCGAGCTTTCGTTCTACGGTCAGGTGCTGGGCTTCGAGCCGGCGGACGACATCCCGGTGCTCCCGATCGAGAACCTGAGCGAACCGGTCATGTGAAGCGGGGGCCGAACGACCCGAACCGCCGCGTCGCCGCGAGGCGAACATCTCGATGGAGAGTGGTTCGATCGTGCCTTGAAAGGAACCTCGATGACGAATGCGACGAAGTCGAAGCAGCGGTCCGGCCGGCAGACGAAAGCCGAGCGACGTCGGGAGCAGGAACGTCGGGCGGCCCGGCAACGGCTCGTCTGGATCGTGGTGGCCATCGTCGCCTTGGCCGCCGTCGTTGGAGCACTCCTCCTGAGCGGTGGCGGCGATGACGGGGATGGGCAGACTGCCGCTCCCGCCGATGCCGTCACGATCGACCGAGCCGCAGGTCCGCAGCTCGAGATCGGTGAGCAGGTGCCGGGGTTCTCGGCTCCGGGCCTCGACGGCGGCACCGTGTCGTGGAGCGACCACCTTGGCTCGCCGACCGTGCTGGTCGTGTGGGCGTCGTGGTGCCCACACTGCCAGGCGGAGCTGCCGATCCTGGTGCCGGCGACCCAGGCGCGTGAGGGCGTCGAGCTCGTCAGCGTGACCACCGCGATGGGGCAGAATCCGGGACCCACCCCGTCTGAGTTCCTCACCGACGAGGGCCTCACCCTGACGACGGCGGTCGACGACGGGGCCGGCACGTTGATGCAGGGGCTCGGGGTCTCGAGTTTCCCGACCGTGTACTACGTGAACGCCGACGGTACGGTCGACAACGTCACCATCGGAGAGTCGCCCGAAGGGGCGATCGAAGCGAACCTCGACG
>DASSCU010000031.1 GCA_035697485.1 Actinomycetota bacterium | reverse complement strand
GGACCGAACGCCATGATGTCGAACGCGATCACGAGCCCGATCGTGAGCCCGGCGGTCTTCGAGAACGGCCCACGGTCGTCGACCAGGGTGCCGAAGACCGCGAAGACGAGGAAGAACGTGGTCACGGCCTCGATCACGATGGCCCTGCCGACCGCGACGCCGTCGCCGAGCGCCGGGATGCCGCCCGTGCCGACGTCGAACAACTCCGTGGGCACCAGGAAGCGGAGCAGGAACGCGCCGGCCACCGCGCCGGCGAGCTCGGCGCCGATCAACACCCCCGCCCGCGAGGTCGGGATCTTGCCGGTCACCCAGAGTGAGATCGCGACGGCGGGGTTCACGAGCCCGCCCGATATGTGCGCGGTGATCGACACCATGATCGCGAGCACGAGCCCATTCGCGAGCGCGACGCCGGTGAGGTCGAGTTGCCCGTTGGCGTTCAGGATCACTGCTCCGGCCCCGACGAAGATCAGGGCGAACGTGGCCACGAACTCGGCGACGGCCGCCTTGCCGGTGTTCTCCACGGCGCTCCTCCTCGTCGGGATCGGACGTTCGCCTGCGTCGCTCCGGTGCGATCGGGGGCGCGCAGGCGGTCGGCGGCGAGCCTAGCCCTTGCCCTCTACCGAGGCAAAGACCGCCGGACCGAGCAACGATCCCGGTTGCGGAGGAGCCGGTCGGAAACCCGGTAGCATCCAACTCGTGGACGTGCTGCTGGTCTCGCCCGATCCCGCCTCGCGTGAGCTGATGGCGCTCGCGGCGCGGAGCGTCGAGCGCGCGATCGGCGGTGAGCTTCGGTTCCGTGCCGCGGCCAACGGCGAGCTCGGCATCCGTGCAGCCCTGCGCGACCGCCCGGACGTGGTCGTGGCCGACGAGATCGCATCCCGCGCGGGTGCGTTCGCGCTGACCAAGGCTCTTCGCGACGACACCGACCCGTACACGGGCGTGATCCTCATCCTGTTGGAGCGCAAGCACGACGCATGGCTCGCCCGTTGGTCGGGCGCCGACGCCTGGTTCGTCAAGCCGCCCGACCCGTTCGAACTAGCCGACCGCCTGCTGGAGCTCGTCAGCGAGAGGGAGACCGCGTGAAGATCAAAGGCACCGACAAGCGCAACGGACGCGAGTTCCTCGCGGAACAGGTGATCGAGAGCGGCGGTGCCTCGCCGTGGGACGGTCGTCCGTTCAGTCCCGACTACGCGGTCACACTCGTGAACGCCCTTCGCGACGCCGAGGAGGCCGGATCGAGACTGGAGGAGTCGCTCGAACAGATCGCCGACCTCAAGCCGGAGTTCACGCTCGACCAGGATTCAGTGCTCGGTCCGCTCCGCGAGCACCTGACGCGGCTCGAGCAGAACCTGGTGCAACAGGGCTGAAGGCCGACGGATGGGCGCGGGGGAGAACGGGTTCGGGGTCGAGCTCCGCGAGGACGACTCGGGGTGGCGGGTCGGCATCGTCGACCCCTCGGGCGCCGTCGTCTCCGAGCGGGCCTGCAGGGATCACCTCGAGGCCCGCACGTACGCCTCGACCGTTCGCCAGCACATCTACTGGCTCTCGCCGGAGCGGTTCCGGGAGTACTACCGTCTGTAATGTGATGGGGTTCAACTACCAGCAGCCGGGCAAGGTGACGAAGGCCGATCTGGCCATCTTCGTCGGGGCGCTCGTCGTGATCGCCGCGTTGGTGATCTGGGCGGTCTGGTAGCGCGATGCCCGATGCCGTCGCGTCACCGGACTTCTGCTACCTGACGACCACCGGCCGCGTCACCGGGAACCCTCACCGCATCGAGATCTGGTTCGCGCTCGTCGAGCAGACCGTGTTCCTGATGGCGGGGGACCGCGACCGGAGCGACTGGGTGCGCAACCTCATGATCGCGCCCGACGTCGAGCTGGAGCTCGGTGGGCGCAAGCGGGTGACCCGAGCCCGCGTCGTGGAGGACGGCACCGACGAGGATGCGCTGGCTCGACGGGCGATGCTCGAGAAGTATGCGGGGCGCGACGGCGGTGACCTCAGCACGTGGGGACGCACGGCGTTGGTGGTGGCGGTCGACTGGCCGGGCGGCGTCAGCTACACGTCGTTGATCTGACGCCGGCGGCAGGCAGGCCGCTCAGCCTTCGTCGAACCCCAGTGAGAACAGGCGCTCAAGGTCGTGCTTCGAGTAGACCTGGAAGCTGATCAGGGTCTCGGTGCCTTCGACGCCCTCGACCTTCGCGATGCCGCCGGGGATCACGTTCGCGAGCTGATCGTGGCCAGCCACCCGCACGATCGCGATCAGGTCGAACTCGCCGGCGACCGAGTAGACCTCGCTCACGCCGTCGATCTCGGCGATCGCCTCGGCGGCCTCGGAGATCTCGTCGATCTCGCACTGGATCAACACCACCGCGTGCACGGCGCTCATCGGTCGGCTCCTCTCACGTGCGCTCGAGTACGACGGCGAGTCCCTGACCGCCGGAGATGCAGAGGGTGGCGAGGCCCATCGACAGGCGGCGTGCGCGCATCGCGTAGGCGAGCGCGAGGATGATACGGGCCCCGCTCATGCCGATCGGATGGCCCACGGAGATGCCGCCGCCCTTCACGTTCAACCGCTCCCTGTCGAACTTCAGCTCACGCTCGCACGCGATCACCTGCGCGGCGAACGCCTCGTTGATCTCGATCAGCTCGAAGTCGTCGATCGTGCACCCGAGGCGATCCATCACCTTCTGAGTGGCCGGCACGGGGCCGATGCCCATGATCTCGGGCGGCACGCCCGCCCACGACATCGCGATGATCGCGGCGAGTGGCTCGCGGCCCTCGGCCCTCGCCCGCGACTCGCTCATCAGCACGAGCGCCGCGGCGCCGTCGGTGAGTCCGCTCGAGTTGCCCGCCGTGACGCTGCCGCCTTCGCGGAACACGGGCGCCAGCCTCGCGAGCGTCTCCATCGTGGTGTCCGGCCGCAGGTGCTCGTCGTCCTCGACCGTGACGGTCTTCCGCCCGAGCGTGACCTCGACGGGAAACATCTCCGCGGCACGGCCGTCAGCCCCCGCCACGGCCTGCTGCTGGGATCGGAGCGCGAACTCGTCCTGTTCCTCGCGGGAGATGTCGTACTTGTCGACGAGGTTCTCGGCGGTCTCGCCCATGATCAGGCCGCAGAGCGGGTCGAGGAGGCCGTCGCGGTACATCGCGTCGACGGCCTCGGTGTTGCCGAGACGGTGGCCGAGGCGCATGTCGGGGAGCAGGTACGGAACCCGGGTCATGTTCTCGATGCCGCCGACGAGCGCCACCTCGCTCTCGCCCAGCACGATCTGCTGGGCGCCGAGCTGGACCGCCTTCATGCCGGACCCGCACGCGATGTTCACGTTGTAAGCGCTGGCTTCCCTCGGCACGCCCGCACGGATGCTCACCTGCCGGCCGGTGTTCGGCCCGTTCCCGGCCTGGCGGGCATGGCCGATGATCGTCTGGTCGACGTGGTCGGCCTCGATGGCCGCCCGGCGAAGGGCCTCCTTCGCCGCGAGCTCGCCGAGCTCCACCGCGGGGGTCTCGGCGAACGACCCGAGGAACTTCCCGACGGGCGTGCGAGCGCCCTCGACGATGACCGCGCGTTCCATGCGGCAAGTCTACCGGCGGCGGTCGCGCCGTCGGCCCTCGCGGTTGCCCGACGCCCCACGGGTGCGCTGCAACACACGTGCCAGGACGGCGCCGCCGGCGACGGGCTCGGCGGGGGCTCGGTCGCACGCCGTGACGCGTGGACGATGCTTCGCCACCCACGATCGCACGGCGGCCAGCTCGTCGGCCCGCTCACGCGGGCAGGGCGCGGTGAGGGGCTCGCCGCCGGCACCCGCGGTGAGCAACGCACCGTGATCGAAGCGCAGCGGCTCGCCGTCACCGGCACGGAGCTCGAGCTGGCCCGCATCGACGAGCCACGTGTCGACCCTCGACCGCCACAGTCCCTCGGCGAGCGCGCGCAAGCGATCTCGCACCGAGGAGGCCTCTTCGTAGCGTTCCGCCTCGGCGAGGCGGGTCATGCGACGTTCGAGCGCTTCGAGGAGCTCGCCCGGGCTGAAAGCCAGGGAGGAGGCGAGCCATCGGACGAGCTCTCCGTAGCGCTCGGCGTCGGTGCGGCCGTCGCAGGGCGCGAGGCAGCGCCGCATGTCGGCCAGCGCGCAGGGAGCGAAGCGCGTGCTCGCCCCCATCGAGGTGGTGCAGCGGCGGATGGGCGCGGCCTCCTCGAGGCCTTCCTTCGCGAGGCGTGCCCACGCGGTGCTGCCGAACGGTCCGAGGTAGACGCGCCCGTCGCCGGGACTCGCCGCGTGCACGACCTTCAGCCGTGGCCACGCCTCGCGAGGATCGAGGGCGAGGTAGGCGCCGCGACGCCACGTCTTCCCTCGGCGGTTGTACTTCGGCTCGTGCCGGCGGATCAGCCGGGCCTCGACGACGAGCGCCTCGAGCTCGCCTCCGCAGCGGATGCCCTCGACCGAGCGGACCTCGTCGAGCAGGTTCACGACCTTCTTCCGCTCGTCGCCGTAGAAGTACGACTTCACCCGCGTGCGCAGATCGTTGGCCTTCCCCACGTAGAGCACCCGCCCGTCGCGAGCCTTGAACAGGTAGACACCCGGGGCGTGCGGGAGCCCGTCGGCGAGTGCGATCTTGCCGAAGTTGGGCCGCCCGCGCGCCCGGACGGCCTCGGCGAGGTCACCCATCGTCAGGATGCCGAGCCGCCCGCCGAGATCGAGCAGTCCGTGCAGGACCTCGGCGCATGCCTCCGCGTCGTCGAGCGCGCGGTGGGTCGGCTTCGCTCGCGTGCGGAAGTAGTTCGCGAGCGTCGCCAGCCGCACGTTCGGGACGTCGGGCCAGACGACACGACGCGCGAGCCGAGCCGTGCACAGCGGCGGGCCGGGGAGCGCCGGATAGTCGAGCACGTCGCAGTTGGCGTTGAGGAAACCGAAGTCGAACCCGGCGTTGTGCGCCACGAATACCGACCCGCGGAAGAACTCGAGGAACGCGGGCAGCACCTGCTCGATCGCCGGCTCGCCCGAGACGAGGCGGTCGTCGATACCGGTGAGGTGGGCGATGTACGGGGGGATCGGCCGCCGGGGATCCACGAGCGCCCGGAACGACCCGATCCGCTCTCCGCCGCGGTACTTCACGGCGCCGATCTCGGTGATCGCGTCGTCGGCGGGCGAACCTCCGGTCGTCTCGAGGTCGACGACGCAGAACGTGACCTCGGAAAGGGACACCCCGAGCTCGAGGGTTGTCTGGATCGGTTCGGCCAGGCTCGCATCGATCGGCACGGGCGTTGCCTCCGTCGGAAGGGGCCGAACGGGAGCTGGAGGGTATCGAACAGGTGTTCGATGGTCAAGCGGTTGCCCTGGGGAGGTCGTCACGCCGTGATGGTGACGGGAACCGCCGACACGCCGTCGGCGAGTCTCCCTAGGATGGTCGGGTCGTCATGCGCTACGGGGTCACGGTTCCCAACATCGGAGAGCTCGACCTCCTCCTCACGATGGGTCGCGAGGCGGAGGCGGCCGCGTGGGACGGCTACTTCCTGTGGGACCACATCCGGTTCTCCGACTCGTTCGACGTGTCGGTTCACGACCCGTGGATCGCGCTCGCGGCGCTCGCCGCGACGACCGAACGGATCCGACTGGGGCCGCTGGTCACGCCGCTCGCTCGGCGCCGTCCGTGGACGGTGGCCCGTGAAACCGTGACGCTCGATCACCTGAGCGGCGGCCGCGTGGTCTTCGGCGCTGGCCTCGGGTTCCCGCCCGGCGTCGAGTTCGGTTCCTTCGGAGAGCCGACCGGCGATCGCGAGCGTGCCGAGCTGCTCGACGAGGGCCTCTCGATCCTCGACGGGCTCTGGTCCGGCAAGCCGGTCAGCGTCGACGGACGCCACTACCGGCTGGACGGCGTACGGTTCCTGCCGCGGCCGGTCCAGCGCCCACGTATCCCGGTCTGGATCGCGGGCATGTGGCCGAACCGCGCGCCGTTCCGGCGGGCGGCTCGATGGGACGGGGTGTTCCCGATCTCGGTGATCGACGGTGAGCCGTGCCCGATCTCGCCCGATGCCTTCGAGGAGGCGGTTGCGTTCACGCGGTCCGTCCGGGACTCCGGCGTACCGCTGGATGCGGTCGTCCAGGGAGCACCGGATACCGAGCCAGGGGAGTACGCGGCAGCGGGTGCGACGTGGTGGCTCCTCACGGACGACGGCGAACCCGGGTGGGAAGAGCGGATCCTCGACGAGATCCGCGGCGGTCCGCCGAGGTGATCCGATCCGCGACGCTCCGGGTCGCCTCAGACGCCCGGGTACAACGCGCGCTCGACCATGAGCGCCAACAGCTGCTCCACGGCGAGGTGGCACTCCTGGATATGCGCCGTCACGGTCGAGGGGATCCGGATCGCTGCATCGGCCAGGGGAGCGAGCTCGCCACCCGATCGGCCCGTGAGCGCGACCACCCGCACATCCTGTGATCGTGCCTGCTCGGCCGCACGGATGACGTTCGCCGAGGTCCCGCTCGTGGAGATCGCGATCAGCACGTCGCCGGCACCTCCCAGCGACTCGACCTGCCGCGCGAAGATGCCCTCGATGCCGAAGTCGTTCGCGATCGCGGTCAACAGCGACGAGTCGGTCGTGAGGGCGATCGCGGGGATCGAGGGCCGCGGCTTGTCGATCGTGAGGGTGCTCACGAACTCGGTGGCGAGGTGCTGGGCGTCGGCGGCGCTTCCGCCGTTGCCACAGATCAGCAGCTTGCCGCCGGCCTGCAGCGACGCGATCAGGAACTCGGCCGCGGCGGCGATGTCGTCCAGGCACTCGGTTCCGACCAGGCGCACCGTAGCGGCGGTGGTGTCGAGGTAGTCCCGCGCGGTCGTGCGGAGCTCGTCCTGGATCACGCCGTGGCCTCCCGTCCGATGTGTTCCGCGATGATATCCGCGGCCGCGGCCAGGTCCGCGGCCACGTGATCCGCGTCGCCACCGGCCTTCACCTGCTCCTCGGCGCCGTGGCCGGTCAGCACCAGGAACGTCGTCGCTCCGATCGCCCGTCCCATGCCGACGTCGCCCGCGTGGTCGCCGACCACGAATGCGTCGGCCGGGTCGAACCCGAACCGCTCAGCGGCGTCGAGCGCCATGCCCGGCGCCGGCTTGCGGCAGCGGCAACCGACCTCGGGGGCGTGCGAGCAGTACAGGATCGCGTCGACCTCGGCGTCCTCGGCGGCAAGCATCGCCCGCAGTCGCGCGTGGATGCGCTCGAGGTCGGCCGGTTCGAGCAGGCCGCGACCGACGTTCGCCTGGTTCGTGACCACCACGATGCCGAGCCCGAGGGCCTTCAACCCCCGGATCGCGGCCGCGGATCCGGGGATCAGCCGGAGATCGTCGGGGTCGTCGAGGTGGCCGACCTCCTCGTTGATCGTTCCGTCGCGATCGAGCAGCGCGAACCTGCGCACCGCTCGGGAGACCGAGGTCATGGACGCGCGGGCGTCCAGTGACGGTCGCCGTGTCTCGCGCGCACGCCGTCGGGGTCGACCTCGAACGGGGCGAACTGCCCGCCCATCGCCTCGAGCGCGGCTCGCACCGACGCGCGGGCCCCGGGGGCCGCGGCGATCAACAGGTAGCCGCCACCCCCGGCGCCGCAGATCTTCCCGCCGGTCGCGCCAGCCGCGCCCGCGGCGTCGAGCATGGCCTCGATCGGGGTTCCCTCGGCGATGTGGGGGTTCATGCGCTTCTTCGCCTCGAACGCCTCCCGAAGCATCGTCCCGAGCCGGTGCATGTCGCCCGTCTCGATCGCGTCACGCATCGCGTAGGCGATCTCGCGGAGCTGCTTCATGCCGAGCAACGTGTCCTCACGCCCCTCCTCGAACATCTCGATCTGCCGGTCGATCAGCCCCACGTTGCGCCGGACCTTCCCCGTGTAGCAGAGGAGCAGGTGTTTGCGGAGCTCCTCGAGGGCGTCCGCCCCGGCCTCGACGGGCGTGACCTGGACCCCGTCGCGCTCGAACTCGATCAGGTTGAACCCCCCGAACGCCGCCGCGTATTGGTCCTGCCACCCGCCCGAGATGCCGAGGTCTTTCCGCTCGATCGCGTAGGAGAGCCGCACGAGCTCGTCGCAGGAGAGCGCGCGCTCATCCAGGCATGCGATGGCTGCCACGACGGCGGTCACGAGCGCGGACGAGCCTCCGAGCCCGCTTCCCGGCGGCGCCTCCGACTCGATGTCGACGTCGAGGCCGACGTCGATGCCCATGCGGTCGATCGCCGCTTTGGCGAGATCGAGCACACCGTCGTAATGGGGACCGTCGTCGAGCCGGTACCGCACGAGCTCCCCGAGGTCGAGCGACCGCACGCGGACGTCGCGATCGTCCCGCGGGGCCACCGTGACGCGAACGAAGTGGTCGATCGTGGTCGACAGCACCGCCCCACCATGGTCCCGATACCAGTGCGGGAAGTCGGTCCCGCCGCCCACGAAACTGATTCGGAGCGGGGCGAGCGCGTAGACGGGGGTCGTGTCGGTCGGCATGGTGGCGCCCTCAGTCTAGGTGCGCGCGGCGCAGAGACGCGTCAGGCGACGCGGCGCTGGAGCCGCCGGCGCTGCTGCTCGGTGAGCCCGCCCCAGACGCCGTAGCGCTCGCCGTTCTTCAACGCCCAGGCGAGGCACTCCTCCTTGATGCGGCACGAATTGCAAAACGTGAGGGCGGGGCCGGCTTCCTCCTCGGAGATCGGGAAGAAGATGTCTGGATCGACACCGAAGCAGGCGGCGCGTTCCTGCCAGAAGTCGGGGGGAGCGGGGTTCGGCGGCAGGACGCTGACGTCGACGTTCGGGAACCGCTCGATCCTCACTGACCGTTCCTCCCCCTCGGATCGCCCCGCGCGGAATCGAATCGCGGGAGACGATTCATATCAGAGGGGCCGTCGCGAGCGGAAGGGGTCGGAAGCACGCATCCAGGGATACGACGGCAGAGGGACGCGAAATGACCCGAACGGGCTAGTCCAACGAGCGGACAGGGAACAGCGGGACCCCCTCGTCCGAGCGTAGAGAAGCCTCGCGGACCTCCCAACGAACCGAGGCGAGTAGCACGGTGCCGCCGCCCCCGCTCGCGGCGCTGGTCACGACGCCCGCCGCCTCACCCTCGATCGTGACGAGCGTCGACCCGGCGTCCACCCGCCCGTCGCCCTCCAGGTGGCGCAGCACGCGCGGGGGATGGCCGAGGTTGCGAACGCGGGCCACCGATTCCTGCCCGAGGAAGCACCCCTTCGACGTGTCGATCAGCGCCTCCAGACCACCCTCGGCGGGGATCGACGTACGGTCGAAGTCCGGGCCCATCCGTGGCCTTCCGGCGCGGATGCGCCAGACCTCGACCGCGTCGCCGCTCACGAACCCTCGGCCGGCTGGTGCGAGCGGCTCCTCGGCGTCGGTCAGCAGATCGCGGCCCGCTCCCAGCACCGACGGCCGAAAGCCGCCCGGTTCCTCGGACGGGCCCGGCAGCGCGATCAAGGATCGACGCCCGGTCAGATCCTCGAGCTGCACGTCGGACGAGAGCACGTAGATCGCGAGCGCCGAGCCGACGTGATCGACCTGGTCGGGGGCCTGGAACAGCCAGAGGCCCTCGTCGTCAGACGCGACCTGGAGGTCGGCCCGGACATGACCGGTGGGATCGAGCAGCAGCGAGCGGCGCGCTTCGCCCGGGCGCAGCGAGGCAACGTCGGCCGTGAGGAGGTCGTGCAGCCACCCCTTCGCGTCGCTCCCTCTCACCCGCACGATGCGGTGCGCGGACAGGTCGACCGCAGCGCGCCCCTCGGACAGGGCCTCGAGCTCGGCGTCGGGGGCGGTGAGTGGGCGCATCGCTCTGGCAGGATATCGACGCCGTGGACGTCCCCCGCACCCTGCTCGTGACGAACGACTACCCGCCGCGCGTGGGGGGGATCCAGCGCACGCTCGAGGCGCTCGTGAACGAGCTCCCCGGCGACCGCATCGCGGTGTTCTGCCCCCGCGACGAGGGTTCGTCGGGGTTCGACGCCGATAGGCCCTACCGCGTCTTGCGCCAACCCGAGTCGTTCCTGTGGCCGACGCCCGACGTCGGCCACAGGCTCGAGGCGGCAGTGCGAGAGATCGGGGTGGAGGTGGTGCTGTTCGGCGCTACGTACCCGCTCGCGATGCTCGGGCCGAGGCTCGCACGGAGCGGGGTGCCCTACCTGGCCGCCGCTCACGGGTTCGAGTACTGGCTCTCGATCGCGCCGGGAACCCATGCGGCGATGCGGTACGCGACCGGGCGGGCGGCGAGGGTGCCGGTGATGTGCAGCGCCTTCATCGCGCGCACGGTGCGCACCGCCGTGGCTCGGCGCGTGCCGGTCTCAGTGCTCTATCCCGGCGCCGACGTCGAGACGTTCCGCCCGGACCTGCCCGTCACCGATCTCCGCGAGCGGCACGGGCTCGGCGACCGGCCGGTAGTGGTGTGCGTGAGCCGGCTGGTCGCACGCAAGGGACAGGACGTGCTGATCCGAGGCATGGCCGAGATCGGTCGACGTGCGCCCGGCGCTACGCTGGTGATCGTCGGCGGAGGGCCGTACGAGGATCGCCTGCGAGCGCTCGCCGCCGACGCCCCCGAGGGGTCCGTGGTCTTCACGGGCCAGGTGACCGAAGGCGATCTCCCGCGGTACTACGCCCTCGGCGACGTGTTCGCGATGCCCTGCCGGACTCGTCTGGCGGGCATGGAAGTGGAGGGGTGGGGCAACGTGTTCATCGAGGCCGCGGCGTGCGCGAAGCCCGTGGTGGTCGGGGACTCCGGCGGCGCGCGCGAGGCGCTCGTCGACGGAGAGACGGGCATCCTCGTCGATGGCGACGACGTGCATAGGGTGGCCGAGGCGGTGGGGGCGCTGCTCGCCGACCCCGAACGCGCCCGGGCGATGGGGGAGGCTGGCCGCGAGCGGGTGTTGCGCAACCACACGTGGCCGGCGATCGCCCGAACGCTCGTGCTTTGGCTACAGGAAGCCGCAGGCTAGCTGCCCAGCTTCGTTCGTCCGAGCCAGACCGAGGGGTACCCTGACCCCATGCAGACCGGATCCTCCGCCTCGGAACGGCGCTGCCCGGAGTGCGGGGCGCTCGCAAGCCCCGACGCGGAATGGTGCGGGCAATGCTTCCGGTCACTCGTCGACCCGGAGCCCGAGCCGCAACCGATGGCCGCCGCCCTCGCGAAGGCCGACTCGCCAGCTCCGTCGGGTGAGGGCTCGAGGCGTGCACCGACGTGGCCGTGTCCGGCGTGCGGCAACGAGAACGCCCTGGAGCTCGATGCGTGCGCGGTGTGCGGCACGACGTTCGCATCGTTGATGCGCCGGGACGAGGCACCGCCCGAGATCGATCCCAAGGACGCGCTCCGCGCGTCGCTGCTCTACCCGGGACTCGGTCACCGCAAGATCGGCCGAGGGCTCGACGGCCTTGCCCGCGGTGTCCTCTTCACCGTGCTCGCGGCCATGGCGGTGACGGTGCTCGTCTCCGGGGTGCGCTCGACGGGGGCGCTCGCCGTGTTCGCGGTGCTCTTCCTCGCGGCACTGCTGATCTACGCGGGATCGGCATGGGAGGCGTACCGGCTCGCCGAAGGCGACCGGCCCTTCGTCTCGTCCCGCGCCCTCATGTGGGTGACGGTCGTCGTGATCATGACGTCGGTGGCGCTGCTGGCGGTCAGCGTCGTGACGGTGGCGAGACGCTAGGATTCCGCGCCGATGGAACACGCCGAAGGCTCGATCGTGATCGACGCCCCGCTCGAGGACGTCATGGAGGTGATCGAGGACTACGAGGCCTACCCGGAGTGGGCCGACGTCCGTTCGGTCGAGGTCCGCCGGCGAGGCGAGGGCGGGCGCGCGACCGAGGTCGCCTTCGAGGTGGACGTTCCGGTGCTCGGGAAGGCCTCATACACGCTCGCCTACCGCTACGCGCCCGGCGATACCGGCCTCTCGTGGACGACGTCGGAGGCGCGCGGCGCGATCCGCGACATCAGGGGCGAATACCTCCTGAACGAGCTCTCCGAGAGCGAGACGAAGGTCACGTACCGCCTCGGCGTGGAGCTCGGCGTGCTCGTGCCGGGGTTCCTGAGGAGCGAGGGCGCCAAGAGGGTGATCGAGAACGCGCTCGAGAAGCTCAAGCGCCGCGTCGAGATGGGCTGAGCGGCCGGCCGATCCGATCCGTCGCACCGTCTAAGCTTGGCCCATGCGCGTCGTGCTGTTCACGGGGAAGGGCGGGGTCGGCAAGACCACGGTCGCGGCGTCGACCGCGGTGCGCGCCGCCCGTGGCGGGTCGCGCACGCTCGTGATGTCGACCGACCCGGCCCACTCGCTCGCCGATTCCTTCGAGGTCGAGATCGGGTCATCGCCGACCGAGATCACCGCGAACCTCTGGGCGGTGCAGATCGACGCTCAGGAGCGCCTCGAGGACAACTGGCGGGAGATCCAGGACTACTTCATCCAGCTGATGAACTGGGCCGGCACGGAGACGATCCAGGCTGAGGAGCTCACGGTGATCCCGGGGCTCGACGAGATCTTCGCCCTGATCGACGTGAAGACCCATGTCGAGAGCGGCAACTACGACATGCTGGTCGTCGACTGCGCCCCGACCGCGGAGACGCTGCGGCTGCTCTCGCTGCCCGAGATCATGAACTGGTACATCGAGCGCATCTTCCCGGTGGAGCGCCGCATCGTGAAGACGGTCCGGCCGATGCTCTCGAAGATGACCTCGCTCCCGATCGCCGGCGACCAGGTGTTCGCCGCGGTTGAGCGGCTGCACCGCAACCTCGACGCGGTGAAGCAGATCCTCACCGATGAGCAGACGTCGTCGGTGCGGCTCGTCGTGAACCCCGAGAAGATGGTGATCTCCGAGGCCCGGCGCACCTACACGTACCTCGGGCTGTTCGGCTACCGCATCGACGCCGTGGTGGTCAACCGGATCATCCCCGACGAGGTCAACGACCCCTACTTCGGGAAGTGGAAGGACATCCAGGCCGAACACCTCGCCACCGTGCACGAGTCCTTCGAACCCGTCCCCATCCTCGAGGCGCGGTTGTTCGACCGGGAGATGGTGGGTGTGCCGCTCCTCGGCGAGATGGGCACCGAGGTCTACGGCGACCGTGACGTGACCGCGGTGCTCTACCACGACGACCCGATCCGAGTACGCAAGCGCGGGGAGGGCTACATCCTCTCGATGCGCCTGCCGTTCGTCTCACGCGACGACATGGACATCCACCGGCGGGGGGAAGAGCTGTACGTGCGGGTCGGTTCGTACAAGCGGAACCTGATCCTGCCGCAGACGCTCAAGCGACTCGTCGTGCGTGAAGCAAACTTCGCCGGCGATCACCTCGAGATCACGTTCGGTCGGCCGCTCTCGACCGACGAGGGGCAGCCGGCCCCCACGTGAGCGTACGCGGGCCGGCGATCGGCATCGACGTCGGGGGCACGAAGATCGCCGCCCTGCTGGTCGACCGCGACGGCGCCGTGCTGGCGCGCGAGGTCCGCCCGACGCCGGCCGAGGATCAGCGGGCCACCCTCGACACGATGGTCGACGCGGCGCGAGCGGTCGCGACCGCCGACGTCGTCGGCGTGGGTGTGGCCGCGGCCGGCATGGTCGATCTCGAGGGGCTGATGCGCTACGCGCCCAACCTCGCCTGGCGCGACGCGCCGCTGGCGCCGTTCGTCGGCGACGCTCTCGGGCTGCCCGCGCTGGCGGACAACGACGGGAACGCGGCCGCATGGGGGGAGTTCCGGCACGGCGCGGGGGTGGGCTCTCAGCACATGCTGTTCGTGAGCGTCGGCACGGGGATCGGAGGCGGTCTCGTGCTGGACGGCTCGCTGTACCGCGGCGCGAACGGCTTCGCCGCCGAGATCGGCCACATCGTGGTCGAGCCGGGCGGCGCCCGATGCGGATGCGGGAACCGCGGCTGCTGGGAACTGGTGGCGAGCGGCTCGGCGATCACGCGCCAGGGCAGGAACGCCGCCACCCGGCACCCACACTCGCTCCTGCGGGAGCTCTCGGGAGGTGATCCCAGGGCCGTGACCGGGACCATGGTCACAGAGGCGGCGCGGGCGCACGACACCGCGAGCAAGGGCATCTTCGTCGAGGTCGGTCACCGCCTCGGGGTGGGCATCGCTGGCCTCGTGAACGTGCTCGATCCCGACCTGGTCGTCGTCGGCGGAGGTGCCTCCGAGGCCGGAGACCTGTTGCTCGCGCCCGCCCGCGACGCGTTCCGGCGGTCGGTGGAGGGACCCCGCCATCGACCCGAGGTACCGATCGAGCAGGCCGCGCTCGGCAACGACGCCGGCGCGATCGGGGTCGCCGCGCTGGTGTTCGCCAGCCTCGGCGGGGGGTCCGGATGAGGCTGGGAGTCTCGCTCCCGGTCTTCACCGACGACCCGGAGAAGCCGCTGTCCGTCGCGGCCCGCGCCCGCGAGCTCGGGATCGACGGCGTGTTCGCCCCCGATCACATGTTCCCACCGGTCTTCTACCCGCCCTCAGGGCCCGACCGTCCAGCGCTCGAGGTCTTTTCGCTGCTGGCGGCGGCAGCGGCGAGCCAGCCCGGACTGCACGTCGGCACCCTCGTCACGCGGGTGACGCTCCGTGCGCCCGGCATCCTCGCGAAGCAGGCGGCCGCGCTCGACGCGATGTCGGGAGGGCGCGCCATCCTCGGGATCGGCACCGGGGACCGTGCCTCTGCCGACGAGCACGAGCGCTACGGCTTCCCGTTCCCACCCGCGGCCGATCGCGTCGCGATGCTGGAGGAGACGGTCGAGGCCCTGCACGCGCTGTTCGGCGGACGAGCGTGGCCGGGTGGCGTGCACGTCCCCCCGCTCGCCGGCCCGTTGCTGCCCCCCGGAGATCCGGCCGTGTGGGTGGGTGGACTGTCCGACACGGTGCTCGCGGTCGCCGCGCGGGTGGCCGACGCTTGGAACGGCTGGGGCCTCGATGCCGAAGGCTTCGCGGCGCGGGCGGGAACGCTCCGCGACCTCGCGCGCGGGCGCACGGTCGCGCCCACGTGGGCGGGCATCGCGCTCGTGGGGGAGGACCGCGCCGACCTGGATCGCCTGGTCGCCGACCGCGCGGCACGGGGTCTCTCGCTCGACGGTGTCTGGAGCGGCACGGTGCAGGAGTGGCGACACTTCACCGACGCGCTGCGCGCGGCCGGCGCCACGTGGTGCGTCGTGTTGCCCACGGGCCCGGCGGACCGCCTCGACGTGATCGCCGACGCGACGCTGCGATGAACAGCGCCGAGCTGAAGCGCGCGAAACGCGACGTGCGCCGACGCGTCCTCGCCGCGCGCGACTCGATGCCGCTCTCCGAGCGAGCTCGCGCAGCGCGCGAGATCACCGAACGGTTCCTCGCCCTTCCCGAGGTCTCGGGGGCCGGCACCGTGCTCGCGTTCTGGTCGTTCGGGTCGGAGCTGCCGACCGCGCCGTTGCTCGAACGGCTCGACTCGCTCGGCACGCGCGTGCTCTTGCCCCGCATCGTGGAAGGCGATCTCGAGGCCCGGACCTACCGGCCGGGCGATCCCGTGACCGAGACGTCGTTCGGCGCGTTCGAGCCGACCAGGGGCGCGGTGGTCGACCCGACCGAGATCGACGTGGTGGCCGTCCCCGCCGTGGCGTTCGATCGCGCGGGCCGTCGGGTCGGGTACGGCGGAGGATTCTACGACCGTCTCCTGTCGAGGACCCGGCCCGACTGCGGGCGGATCGGCGTCGGGTTCGGGCTGCAGCTGCTTCCCGCCCCGGAGGCGTTGCCAGCTGGCCACTTCGACCTGCCGGTCGACCTGGTCGTCACCGAGTCGGAGGTAGTGCGGTGCCGATCGGCGGTGTGATGCCCTCGGCGCCATCCCCGCGCGCCCGCTCGGCGTCCTGGCGCCGGGGATCGTTCGCAGCGCTCGACTTCGAGACCACGGGTCTCGATCTCGGCACCGACGTGGTGGTGTCGTTCGGGGTCGTGCCGGTCGACGGGGGTCGGGTCCGCATGCGGGACTCCGTGCATCAGCTCGTGTCGCCGAGCGTGCCGCCTTCCCCGCGGTCGCAGACGATCCACGAGCTGCGTCCCCAGGACCTCGCAGGGTCCCCCGAGATCGAGGAGGCCCGTGAGATCCTGGCCACGGCGCTGGCAAGGCGGTTCCTGCTCGCATGGTTCGCCGACGTCGAGGTTCACTTCCTGGCAGCGATCTTCGGGGGGTCGTTGCGTCGCTGGCGCCGACGGACGATCGATGTCCGGAACCTGGCGATCGCGGTCGACGGCGCACCCTCCGCGGTTCGGGGCAAGCCCGGGTACGCGCTGTCGGCGAGCGCGGAGGCCATGGGCGTGCCCGTCGCGAACCCGCACGAGGCGTTCGACGACGCCCTCGTGACGGCCCAGCTCTTCCTGGTGCTCGCGTCGAAGGTGCCGGGGCGTCCCGAGCCCACGGTCCGTCAGCTCCTGCGCGCTGCCGGGGCGTGAGGCTCCGACTTGAACAACGGTTCAATCGTCTGATACAACCCGTCCCACGGGGCCGAGCCTCACGGGCCGCGGCGCCCGGAGGCGGGCGTCGGCGTGCGAGGAGGCGCGGGTGGGTCAGAGCAGGGAGACGGCGTTCCACGCCATCACGTCGACCAAGGCCGCCGGCTTCATGGAGGAAGCCGGGTGGCTCTGGGTCACGAACTACGGTGACGTCGACGCCGAGTACCGTGCCGTGCGCGAAGGCGTCGGCATGTGGGACCTCTCCCCGCTGAATAAGTGGGAGTTCCGAGGTGCCGAAGCGCTCGAGGCCGCCCAGCGCGTGCACACGAACGACGTGCTCGGCATGCGCGACGGTCAGGTCCGCTACGGTGCCTTCGTCGACGAGGACGGGCTGGTCGTCGACGACGGCACCGTGTTCCGCCACTCCGCCGAGCACCTGTGGGTGTGCACGAACGGGAACGAGCGCGCCGACTATTTCGCCGACGCGGCGAAGGGGCTCGAGGTCGAGATCGCCTACATCGCGCCGGAGCTGCCGAGCATGCAGATCCAGGGGCCGAAGAGCCGCGAGCTCGTACGCTCGATCGTCTCCGGCGCCGACGTCGACGCGCTTCGGTACTTCACGTTCTTCCCCGAGCCGGTGACCGTCGGGGGGGCGCCGGTCTGGCTCTCGCGCACCGGGTTCTCGGGGGAGCTCGGCTACGAGCTGTTCCTGCGGCCCGAGCACGCGGCCACGGTCTGGGAAGCCGTCGAGGGCGCCGGGGCGACCCCGTACGGCGTGGACATCATCGAGCCCGTGCGGGTCGAGACCGGCATGGTCGTCACCGACTACGACTACGAGCCGCACCGGCGCACCCCGTACGACCTCGGGCTCGACCGGCTCGTCGCCCTCGACGGCGAGGGAGAGTTCATGGGCAAGGACCAGCTGCGCGCGGTCGCGGCCGACCCGCCGAACAGGTTCGTCACGATCCGGCTCGAGGGTGACTCCCTGCCCGAGTACGGCGCCACGGTGACGTCCGGTGGCCGGGAGGCGGGGGTGCTGACGAGCCCGGCCACCAGCCCGACCCTCGGCGGACTCGGCCTCGCGATCCTGCGCACCGAGCTGGCGGCGCCGGGCACCGGCGTCGAGGTCGTGATGCCAGACGGAACCGCGATCGATGGCACGGTCGACGTGCTGGCCGTGTACGACCCGAAGAAGGAACGCCCGCGCGCCTGACGGGCGTGCGGGTCCGACAACACCCGAGACACGAGGAGGAGACCGATATGACCGAGGACAAGCGTTCGCCGCTGCACGACTGGCACGTCGAGCACGGGGCCGACGTGGTCTGGGAGGACGGCTACCCATGGGCGATGCACGAGGGCGGCGACCCGATGGACGAGTACGAAGCGGTGCGCACCGCCACGGGCATCTGGGACCTCTACTCGACGTGCAAGTACGAGGTGCGCGGTCCCGACGCCAGGCGCCTGATCCAGCGCCGGTTCACGAACGCGCTCGACGGCATGCAGTCCGGCTCGGTGCGCTACGGCGCCTTCGTCAACGCCGACGGGTTGATGATCGACGACGGCAACGTCTACGAGTTCGCCGACGATCACTTCCTGGTGATGATCAACACGGCCGGCATCGACGACTGGTTCCGCGAGACGGCCGATGGTCTCGACGCCACGATCGAACACAAGACCGACGACTACGCGATGATCGCGGTCCAGGGACCGACCTCGCAGGAGACCCTGCAGCCGTTGACCGACCGCGATCTCGGCGAGCTGCGGTACTTCCGCTTCTGGCCCGAGGCCACGACCGTCGCGGGGGCCGAGGCGTGGGTGCTGCGCACGGGGTTCAGCGGTGAGAAGGGGTACGAGGTCGTCGTCGCCCCGGGCGACGCCCGGCGGGTATGGGACGCGCTGATCGACGCGGGCGCGACTCCGTTCGGGCTCACGGCGATCGATCTCGCCCGCACCGAGATCGGGCTGATCATCGTCGCCGTCGACTACAACCCCAGCGAGATCTCGCCGTGGGACCTGTCGATGGACCGCTTCATCAAGACCGACACCGAGTGCGTGGGCGCGGCGGCGCTCGCCGAGCGTGGGGCGAACCCACCCAAGCGCTTCAAGACCCTGAAGATCGAGGGGGACCTCGCTCCCGACTACGGTGCTGCCGTGACGAAGGACGGGCGCGAGGTCGGCGTCGTGACATCCCCGGCGTCCTCGCCGCGGCTCGGCACGATCGGCCTCGCGATGCTCGACGCGGACGTCGCCAACGACGGCGAGAAGGTCGAGGTCGCGGTCGAAGGCGGCACGACACCGGCGACCGTCGAGGTCCTGTCCCTCCTCGACCCGAACAAGGAGCGCCCGCGGGCGTAGGCGACGGGGGACGGTGGGATCCCTGTGGGGCGGGCCCCGCCCGGCCAGACCTATGCTGGGCCCGTGCAGGGTGACGAGCTCTTCGGGGTGGTCCCGAACTTCAGCGAGGGCCGACGCACCGACGTGATCGACGCGATCGTGCAGGCGCTGCATGTGCCCGGCGCCCGTGTCGTTTACGCCGATGCCGACCCGGATCACAACCGCCTCGACACCACGGTGCTCGGCGACGCCGATACGGTCCGCGCCAGCGCCATGGCCGGGGCCGCCGCGGCGGTCGATCTGATCGACATGCGCGAGCACCGGGGCGGCCACCCGCGCATGGGGGCCGCCGACGTGATCCCGTTCATGCCCGTGCGAGGCGTGTCGATCGAGGACTGCGTCACGTTGGCCCGCGCGTTCGGTCGTGAGTTGGCCGAGCACCTCGACCTGCCCGTCTACCTCTACGATCGCGCGGCGCTCGTTCCCGAGCGGGCGTCGCTCGCCGACGTGCGCCGCGGCGAGTACGAGGGCCTACGGGAGGCCGTCGCCCGTGGCGAGCGTTTGCCTGATCTCGGGCCGCACGAGCTCGGGCCCGCGGGCGCGACGGCCGTCGGTGCCCGCAAGCCCCTCGTGGCCTTCAACGTCTACCTCGACGGCACCGATGAGCCCGCCGCGAAGGAGATCGCCAGGAGGCTCCGCGAGTCCAGTGGCGGCCTGCCGGCCGTGCGGGCGATCGGGTTCACGGTGCCGGAACGCGGCGGCGTGGTGACGGTCTCGATGAACCTGGTCGACCACGAGGTGACGGGCCTGCGCGCGGCGTTCGACGGTGTCGCGAGGCTCGCCGCCGAGTACGGGATGACCGTGACCGATTCCGAGATCGTGGGGCTGGCGCCGGCCTCGGCGCTCGCCGACGACGATGTCGCGTACCTCGAACTGTCCGGATTCGACCCCGACCGCCAGGTGCTGGAGCGCCTCGTGGACGAGTGAGGAGTGAACGATGAGCGATGCAGGGTTCGGCGACATGACGGTCGAGCGCTTCCTCGAGGCGATGGCCTCGAAGGACCCGACCCCGGGTGGAGGCGCTGCCGCGGCGATCGCGGGCGCGACCGGCGCGGCGCTGATCGCGATGGTCGGCAGGCTCACGCTCGGCAAGCAGGGCTTCGAGGACCTCCAGGAACGGATGCGGGCGCTCGTCGATCGAGCCGACGCGGCGCGGGCGGAGTTCATCGCGCTGGCGGACCGCGACGCGGCCTCGTTCGGGGCTGTGATGTCGGCGTTCCGGATGCCGAAGGAGACCGACGTCGAGAAGGCGTCACGCGCCGAGGCGATCCAGCGCGGGCTGGAGCATGCCGCGGCGGTGCCGCTCGAGATCGCACGCCGCGCGGTCGATCTGATGGAACTCGCCGAGGACTCCACCGCGATGGGCAACCCGAACGCGGCGAGCGACGGCATGTCGGCGGCGGGCATGCTGCTCGCGTCGGTGGTCGCCGCCCGCGCCAACGTCGAGATCAACGCGTCGGCCCTGAGGGACGTGGCCCGCCGCGAGGCGCTGCTCGAGGAGGTCGCAGCGATACGCGAACGCGCCGAGACCCTGCTCGAGCAGTGCCGCGAGGCGTTCGGGCTGCGGCTCGTCGCCTAGCAATCGGTGTGGCCCCCGGACCGGCTGCGCGGTCCTGGCCTCTCGGCCGGACCCCGCGTAGGCTCCACCCGTGCGGATCGACGCCATCGTCTTCGACTGCGAGGACGCCGCGCCGCTGGCGCGGTTCTGGGCCGGCGCGCTCGGATGGCGGGTGGCCCCCTACGACGCCGGCGAGGTCGAGCGTCTCGCGGCCAGGGGCATCGACGATCTCGAGGACGACCCGAGCGTCATGGTCGAGCCTCCCGAGGACGAACCGCCCGGGTTGCCGGTGCTGTTCTTCACCGAGGTGCCGGAGCCCAAGGCAGGCAAGAACCGCGTGCACGTCGACCTCGTCGCCGACGAGAGCGTCGACGACGAGGTGATCCGCCTCGAGGGACTCGGCGCGACGTTGCGCAACTGGGCCGAGGAGGAGGGCAACGTCTGGGCCGTGATGCTCGACCCCGAGGGCAACGAGTTCTGCGTGATGCCACCCGAGGCGTGATGTGCCACGCTCCTCGCGCCAACGGAGACCCTGCCGTGGTGAAGGGCATCGGCTGCTTTCACACCTTGCAGCGTGTGCGGTCACCGTGGACGACGTCGATCGTGTGTGGGTCGTCGAGGGTCTCAGAACAGGCCGACGGTGCGGCCCCGCTCGTCGACGTCGACGTTGTGGAAGGCCGGCGTCCGCCCGTACCCGGGCATGCGCTGCATGTCGCCGCAGAGCGCGACCACGAACCCGGCACCGCCGCTCGGCACCACCCCACGCACGGGCAGCCGGAACCTTGACGGCCGATTGAGCATCAGCGGATCGTGACTAAGTGAGAGGTGGGTCTTGGCCATGCAGACGGGCACCTGCCCGAAGCCGAGGTCGTCCATGCGAGCGATGTCCTTCTCGGCCTGCGGCAGGTAGTCGACGCCGTCGGCGCCGTAGAGCTTCGTCGCGATCGCCTCGATCTGTTCCCTCAGGCCGGCGCCCGACGGGGTGAGGAAGTCGAACGTGTTCGGCCGCTCGCAGGCGTCGACGACGGCCTGCGCGAGCTCCACCGCGCCGTCGCCGCCCTGGGCGAACGCCCGGTTCACCACGACGGTCTCTGCGCCGGCCTCGACCGCGAGCCGGCCGATGAGCTCGATCTCCGCCTCAGTGTCCGTCGGGAAGTTGTTGATCGACACCACGCACGGCAGGCCGTACTGGCGGACGATCTCGATGTGCGCCCGCAGGTTCTCGATGCCGCGCCGCAGGGCGTCGAGATCCTCGATACCGAGGTCGCCGAACGGCTTCCCGCCGTGGGACTTGGTGGCCCGCACCGTGGTCACGAGCACAGCCGCACTCGGAGAGAACCCGCCGAAGCGGCAGACGATGTCACAGAACTTCTGGAACCCGAGATCGCTCGCGAAGCCGCCCTCGGTGACGACGTAGTCGGCGAGCTTGAGGGCGACGCGGTCCGCGATGATCGAGTTGTTCGCGTGGGCGATATTCCCGAAAGGCCCAGCGTGGATCATCACCGGCTGCCCCTCGAGCGTCTGCACGAGGTTGGGCTTGAGCGCGTCCTTCATGATCACGGTCAGCGCGCCCGCGACCCTCAGGTCCTCGGCGGTGACCGGCTTCCCCTCATGGGTCGACGCCACCACGATGTTGCCGAGTCGGCGCCGGAGGTCCGCCACGTCGGAGGCGAGCGCGAACACGGCCATGATCTCGGAGGCGGCGACGATCACGAAGGAGTTCTCGCGGGGGTATCCGTGCGCCTTCCCCCCGAGACCGACCACCGTGTATCGAAGCTCCCGGTCGTTCACGTCGAGCGTGCGAGGCCACGTGATCGTCGCGGGGTCGATGCCGAGCTCGTTGCCGTGATACACG
Organism: Actinomycetota bacterium; assembly: GCA_035697485.1. Classification (NCBI taxonomy): domain Bacteria; kingdom Bacillati; phylum Actinomycetota; species Actinomycetota bacterium. The sequence goes on along the minus strand of DASSCU010000031.1, from coordinate 4,394 downwards.
CTCGCGTCGAGCGCGGCAGCCAGCAGGTTGTGGGCGGCCTGGACGGCGTGGAAGTCGCCGTTGAAGTGCAGGTTGATGTCTTCCATCGGCACGACCTGGGCGTAGCCACCGCCGTTCCCACCGCCCTTGATGCCGAAGACCGGGCCCATGCTCGGTTCCCGCAGGCAGAGCATCACGTCCTTGCCGATCTTGCCGAGCCCCTGGGTGAGGGAGACGCTCGTCGTCGTCTTGCCCTCGCCGGCCTTCGTGGGGGTGATCGCGGTGGTGATGATCAGCTTGCCGTCGGGGTGGTCGGCGAGGCGGTCGAGGATCGCGAGATCGATCTTGGCCCGGAAGCGCCCGAACTGCTCGAGCTCGTCGGGCTCGATACCCGCGGCGGCTGCGACGTCGGCGATCGGGCGGAGCGCTGCTTCCTGGGCGATCTCGAGTCCGGACTTCATGGTGACGGCGGGTCCCTTCCTCTGACGACGAACGGCTCCCGGACGATACGACCCCCGGTCGCGCTGGTCCAAACCGAGGTTGCGCGCACCGCGACCGCCGGTCACCGAAGGTCGCGAGGGAGGTCGCGAGCGGGGCCGACGCGTGGTTCCATGACGGCTGCAGTGCCCGACCAGTGCCCGAAAGGGAAGCAGCGCATGGACACCGAGTCGCTCCGTCGCACGATCGCCCGGCTGATGCCGGATCTCCTCGAAGAGCTCGGATCGCTCGTCCGTGTCCCGTCCATCGCGTTCCCCGGGTACCCCGAGGAACCCGTCCTCGAGGCGGCCGAGCGAACCGCTGAGCTGGCTCGCGATGCGGGGTTCGCCGACGCGGCGTTGAAGCCCGTTCCCTGGGGATACCCGCCGGTCGTCGGCGAGATCGCCGGGCCCGAGGGCTCACCCACGGTGGTGCTTTACGCCCACTACGACGTCCAGCCGGCGCCGCCGGAACAAGGATGGACCTCCGACCCCTGGACGCCTGTGGTGCGCGACGACGGCCGTCTCGCCGGGAGGGGAGCCGCCGACGACAAGAGCGGGATCGCGATCCACCTCGCGACCGCGCGAGCCTTCGGCGGACGGCCTCCGTGCAGGGTACGCCTCGTCGTCGAGGGGATGGAGGAGACCACCTCGAACCTCGAGGACTTCGTGCGTGCGCACTCGGACCTGTTCGGTGCGGACGTGTTCGTGGTCGCCGACATGGGCAACCTGGAGGCCGGTGTGCCCACGCTCACGACGACGCTCCGGGGCGAGGTGTCATGCGTCGTCACGGTCTCGACCCTCGAGCACCCACTGCACTCGGGGGTGTTCGGGGGACCAGCCCCCGACGCGATGATGGCGCTCGCCCGGCTGCTGGCCACCCTGCACGACGATGCGGGCGGGGTGGTCGTCGAGGGCGTCACCCGAGCCGACGCTCCGAGCGGCGACGTCACGGAATCGGACTTCCGAGCGACGGCGGATCTGCTGGACGGCACGGCCGTGATCGGCACCGGCCCGATCGGCGCCCGACTCTGGTCGTCCCCGAGCGTCAGCGCGATCGGGATCGACACGCCGACGGTCGAAGGATCGTCCAACGTGCTGCTGCCGAACGCGCGAGCCAAGCTGTCGATGCGCATCGTGCCCGGGGCCGATCCCGGCGCTGAACTGGACGCCCTCGCACGTCACCTGCACGCGCACGCCCCGTGGGGCGCGACCGTCGAGGTCGAGCGCGTGAAGGTGGCTCCGCCGTTCCGGTGCCGATCCGACGGACCGGCGTTCGCCGCGGCGCGGACCGCGCTGGAGGAGGCGTTCGGGCGGCCGCCGGTCGAAGCTGGGTCAGGTGGGTCCATCCCGCTGCTCGACTCGCTGCGAGCTGTGAGCCCCAAGGCGGAGTTCATCCTGTGGGGCGCCGAGGACATGGCGCGCTCCCGCATCCACGCGTCCGACGAGAGCGTCGACCCCTCGGAGATCGAGCGCATGGTCCTCGCCCAGACGCTCCTGCTGCGCGAGCTAGGCGCGGGGGGATGACCCTCGCCGCGACCAGGCCGATACTGGGGTGATGACGACGACGGAGCCCCTCCGACGCACCGTCACGCCCGTGCGGGTCACGGCGGTCAACGACGGCGTCCGCAGCGAGCGACCCGACTCGCTCGCGACCGAGGAGCCGATGGAGATCCGCGTGCAGGGGCCGGGACAGCAGGCGGAGCCCGTGGCGGTCACGATGCGGACCCCCGGGGCCGACTACGAACTGGCGGTCGGGTTCTTGTTCACGGAGGGGCTGATCGCGCCGGGGCAGGTGACACGCGTCGCCTACTGCGACGATCTCATCGGGGAGGAACAGCGATACAACGTCGTGACGGTCACGCTCGACCGGGTGTTCGACCACGACCTGTTGCGCCGCAACTTCTTCGCCACGTCGTCGTGCGGCATCTGCGGAAAGACCGCGCTCGACGATGTCGAGGTCCGTTGTGCCCCGGTGGCCGACGGGCCGGTGGTGCCGGCCGATGTGCTGGCCACGCTGCCCGACCGGCTGCGCTCGAATCAACGCGTGTTCGATCGGACGGGGGGCCTGCACGCCGCCGGCCTGTTCACGCCCGATGGCGAGCTGCTCACCCTCCGCGAGGACGTCGGACGGCACAACGCGGTCGACAAGGTGATCGGCGAGCACGTGCTCGTCGGACGATTGCCGCTCGGCGACCATGTGCTGCAGGTGAGCGGCCGCGCGAGCTTCGAGATCGTGCAGAAGGCCGCGATGGCCGGAGTCCCGATCGTGAGCGCCGTCAGCGCCCCTTCGTCGCTCGCGGTGGAGGCGGGAGAGCGGTTCGGCATGACGATCGTGGGTTTCGTGCGGGACGGACGGTGCAACGTGTACACGCGTCCCGAGCGTGTCGGCTGACGCTCAGCCGGCCCCGCCGTCGTCGCTGCGGGCCTCCGGCACGTGGTCGGTCCAGTCGTAGATCACGCTGGTGCCGAAGATCACGTCGTGCACCGAGGCGTTGCGCTTGCTCACGGCGCTCCAGAACAACCCGAGCGGGAACGTCACGCACGTGACCGCCCGCAAGAACGCTCGGGCGACCCCGACGCGGGTCCCCGCCGGGCCGATCAGCCGCAGCCCCAACACCCGCGCCCCTGCGCTCCGTCCGGTGCCTGCCCACGAGATCGTGAGGATCAGCACGGCCACGACGTACCCGTACAGTGCCGCCTCGGCCATCGTGAGCTGCGGGACCGTGAACCGGGCCGGGTGGCGGAGGAACCGGAACCCCGCGTATGCAAGGTAGCCGGCGGCGACCAGCGCCGCGACATACGCGATGTCGATCACCATCGCCCCGGTGCGCGAGACGACGCCTGCGCGCAGGCCCTGTCGCTCGGCGGCCCCCGCCGGGAACGCCCGCGCGCTCGCGGCCGTCGCGCCGCTCACTGCGCGTCGCCCCCGGTCGTCTCGGAGGGTCCGCGCGGGAGGAGCTCGCGGGCCTCGCGCCTGAGCACCCTGTCGACGACGCGCGAGACCACGCGGTCGGCGTTCATGCCCTGTACGCGCACCGTTTGCACGGTCTCGTTCGCCATCATGCCCGACGACTCCCTGACCAGCCTCGGCAGGTCGATCTCGTCGATGACCTCCTCGGCGATCGCGCCCAGGTCGAGGCGATCGATGATCGCCACCAGGTCGGTCCGCGCGATCACGCGATCGGCGTCGACCCGGTCCACGATGGTCTCGACGGGGAACGACCGGGCGAGGCGTTCCATGTCGACGCGGGCGACGATCTCGTCGATATCCACCCGGTCGATCACCGCGTCGATGTCCACGCGATCGAGGATGCGGTCGATGTCGACGTCCTCGACGATCGCGTTGACGTCGACGCGCTCACGGACGAGCGCCGTGAGATCGACCTGATCGGCGAGTCCCTGGGCGATCTCGGGCACCAGGGAGCCGAGGAACGACGTCGCGAGCTCCACCATCTCCGCCTGGGAGGCCTTCCATTGCCCGTCGAGCACCCTCGCGGCCCCCGCGGCCATCTCGCCGGCGTCCTTCGCGAAGCGAGGCTCGATGAGCCACGTGATCGCCGGCCCGATCGTGTCGGCCACCTGCCGGGCCGCGCCGGCAGCGGCCTCGGCCGCCGTGACGGCCGCGCCGAGCCCGGCGCCGGCGAGCGTTGCGGCGGGGTCCTTCGGGCCGGCTGTCTCCTCGTCGGGCTGGGGCATCGTGGACCGCAGCGCGTCCGCGAGGGCGGTCGCGCCGGCGGCGAACAGCCCCGCGCCGACCTTCATGCCTTGCTCGAACAGCGCGGCGACCTGCGAACCTGGCCCCGGCGAAGGTGCGCCCTCGTCGTCGATGTCCGCATCGGCGTCGGCCGCCAACGCCTCCTCGTAGCTCATCTCGGCGTCGAGCGGCTCCTCGTCGCCGCTCGAGCCGGGGAGTCGCACGACGTTGTCGGGCTCGTC
>DASSCU010000030.1 GCA_035697485.1 Actinomycetota bacterium | reverse complement strand
CCGGGCCTCCCACCGGGCTCGTGCGACCATGGGGTCCGTGAGGATACTCGTGGCAGCGTTGCTGACGCCCGCCCTGCTCGTGGCGTGCACGGACGACGGCCGGCCCGCACCCGAGGCGCAGGGGTCGATCACGTTCGAGGGCGGGGCAACCCTCTCCGTGCGCGTCGCCGACGATGCCGACGAGCGTCGCCGAGGGCTGATGGGCGTCACGTCGCTCCCCGACGACGAGGGCATGGTCTTCGACTTCGGCGATCAGCCCCAGTCGGGCGAGTTCTGGATGAAGAACACGCTGATCCCGCTCTCGATCGCCTTCGTCGACGACGGTCGGCGCATCGTGACGATCCTCGAGATGGAGCCGTGCGACGCTGAGCCGTGCCCGACGTATCGCGCCGACGACCGGTACGTGTTGGCGATCGAGGCGAACGCCGGATGGTTCGAGCGACACGGCGTCGAGGTCGGCGACACGATCGAGGAGACCGATGGACCCATCGGCTGACGAGTGCCTGCTCTGCACGGCGGAGCGCATGACCGACTGGCTGCACGAGGACGAGGACTGCTGGATCGCCGAGTGCATCGTCTGCCGCACCCCGATGGTCGTGTGGCGGACCCACGGGCTGCCCGAACCCGAGCGCGAGGCGCGGCTGATCGCCCACCTCGAGCGGGTGGCCGCCGAGCGATACGGCGACGAGGGGTTCTACGTCGACCCCGAGCGCCGGCGCATCCCCGATCACTGGCACGCGCACGCGCGCCCCGCCGGCGGGTTCTTCGATCCGAAGAGCGACCTCTACGGCAAGTACTGATCCTCGGACGGCTGGACCTCAGCCCCGACCCGGGGAGGCAAGCGGGAACGTCCGACGAAGGAACCGATCGAACTGCGGTACCGTGAAGGCCGCGAGGCCGTAGGCGGGCGAATACAGCAGGCCCTTCTCGATGAGCCGCGATCGCGTCTTGCCGACGACGGACGATGCCCGTCCGAGGACCCGGGCCACGTCGACCGCGCGCTGTGGTTCCGCGCCCAGTTCCGCCATCGCCCTCAGGTAGGCGATCTCCGGTGGGGTCGCACGCTCGATGCGAACCCTGAAGAAGCTCGAGTCGAGCTTGGCCTCGACGATCGCCTGCGCCTCGACCGCCTCGACCGCGCTGATCGGAGACCCCTCCGCCTGATCCCAGAGCGCCTTCCCGTACTCCTGGATGAAGTACGGATAGCCCCCCGTGTAGACCACCACGGCGTCGATCGCCCGCTCGTCGAACGAGACACCGAGTTCGTTCGCGGGCAGGGTGAGCGCCTCGGCAGCCATCAAGGGTGGCAGCGCGCCGATCACGGGGAAGCGGAAGAGGCGTTCCGCGTAGGACTTCGCCTCCGCCGCGAGCCGAGGCAGCTGCGGCAATCCCGCTCCGACCATGGTCAACGGCAGCTGCCGCTGCACGACCTTGTGGAGCGCCTGGATCAGCGCCTCGAATTCGCGCCGGGAGAGCAGCTGCAACTCGTCCAGCAGGAAGACGACGCCGACATCCTGCTCCTGGGCCGCCTCACCGATCGCGACGAGGAGGTCGGTGAGGTCCTCGTTGAGATCGCCGCTGTCCGCCGCCCCCTCGATCGCCTCGACATCGAAGCTCCCGCTCACGGTCCCGTCCGACGAGACGCTGATCGAGAACGACTTCAGGACCCCGGCAGCCCGGGCGAGGCGTTCTCGCCATCGGGAAGGAGGCGAGAGCTCCAGCAACGCCCGCCTCCCCAGCTGCGACATCCGTGGACCGAACGGGGCGTCCGACGAGATCTCGGCGTCGACCGTTGCCCATCCGACGCTCTTCGCCCTCCGTTCGAACTCCCCGAGGAGCACGGTCTTCCCGACACCGCGAAGACCCGTGATGATCATCGACTGCTCCGCGACCCCGCGCCGGAGCCTCGCGAGCAGCACGTCGAACGCCTCCAGCTCTCCGTCGCGACCGACGAGTGCCGGTGGCCGGGCTCCCGCGTTCGGTGTGTACGGGTTGGCACGGGCATCCACGACGTGGATATTGCGAGCTTTGGCAGAGATTGTCAAGTCTGGGCAAACCCTGCCCAACTGCGCAAAGCCTGCGCTAGGCCGATCCCGTGGGCCGAACCCCTTCACCGACGTAACGGCGTTCCGCCAGACGCCGGCCGATCTCCGCGGCGAGCACGATGCCGAGCGAGGCCACCAGCACGACCGACGAGACCGCCAGCAGCTGCGGCAGCTGGCTCGGCACCCGCAGCTGCGCGAACAGGTACACGGGCCACGTCGGCGTATCCCCGGCCAGGAACGACGCGATCGCGTACTCGTCGAACGAGAGCGTGAACGCGATCATGAACGCCGAGACCAGGGCCGGCATCAGCAGCGGCAACGTCACGCGCCGGAACGACTGCCACGGGCTCGCGCCGAGGTCCTTCGCGGCCTCCTCGAGGTCGACGCTCAATCGCTCGAGCAGGGGCACGATCGTGAGCACCGTGTACGGCAGGGAGACCACGACGTGGCCGATCACCACCGTGTGCAACCCGAGGCCGATGTACGAGCCCGTGCTCGACACGAGGAACCTGTCGAGCGCCGTGAAGATCACGAGCAGCGAGATGCCGAACACGACGTAGGGCACGACGAGCGGCGAGAACACCAGGGCGGAGACGGCCGGCTTCCCGAAGAACCGCCGACGCAACAGCGCGAACGATGCCGCGACGCCGAGCGCCACGGCGATCAGGCTCGAGACCGCCGCGACGATCGCGCTCCGTTCGAGCGACTCCAAGATGTTGGGGTTCGAGAAGAACCTGCGGTACCAGTCGAGCGTGAACCCGGCGAGCGGGAAGCTCACGTCGCCGTCGTTGAACGAGAACACCGCCAGGATCACGATCGGCGCGTACAGGAACACGACCAGCAGCGCGAAGAACAGGGCGAGACCGCGCCTGGTGTTCGGCGAGGTGGCGATGTCGCTCACTGCACCACCGCCCGCATCCTGAGGAACCGTCCGAACACCGCCATCAGCCCGGCGACGACCGCGAGCAGGAAGAACGCCAGCGTCGATCCCGTCTGCCAGTCGAGCCCCTTCGTGAACAGATCCTGGATCGAGTTGCCGAACATGTACCCGCTCGTGCCGCCGACGAGCAGCGGCGTCACGAACTCCCCGATCGTCGGGATGAACACGAACAGGAACGCCGCGAACACCCCCGAGAGGCTGAGCGGCACCGTCACTCGCACGAACGTGCGGAGCCGGTTCGCCCCCAGGTCCGCGGCCGCCTCGAGCAGGCTGCGGTCGAGGTTCTCCAGGCTCACGAACACGGGGAGCGCGACGAAGGGCACCCAGATGTAGGCGAGCACGAGCATCACCGTGAACTGGCTGTACAGGAGCCAGCTCACCGGCTCGTCGGTGACGCCGGCCGTCGTGAGGAACGAGTTGATCACCCCCGCGTCGCCGAGGATCACCTTCCACGCGAGCACGCGCAGCAGGTAGCTCGTGAGGAACGGGGCGATGATCAACAGCAGGAGCACGTACTTCCGGCGGCGCACGCACATCGCGAGGAAGTACCCGGTCGGGTAGGCGAGCAGCACGACCACGGCCGAGACCGTGAGCGACATGCGGATCGACTTCCAGAACAGGCTCATGTAGACGGACCCGCCGGTGAGCAGCCGCTCCCAGCTCGCGAGCGAGATCACGCCCGTGTCGGTCAGGAACAGCGAGACCCCCCCGACGCTGTAGGCGGCCACGAACCCGACCGGGATCACGAAGAACAGCAGCAGCCAGAGCAGCGGGCCGGACAGCAGGCCCGCCGTGGCGCGCCGGTCATGTCGTCGATACGCCCGGTCGGCGACCGACGACCGTTCCGCCGCGCTCGCGGTCGCCTCCGGCGTCGTCGCCATCGCCTACCTCCGGCCAGGTGGCCGGCTCAGGCCGCCTGCACCTCGCTCCAGTACTGCTGATAGACGCTGCGCCGCGGGATGAAGGTCTCCGGATGCGAGTTCGGTTCGTCGAGCGCAGTGGGATCGTCGAGGCTGAGCGCCGTGCGAACGCCCTCGGGCACCACGTCGAGATCGGCCGCGGTGTTCGTGTGCCCGTAGTAGTAGTACGCGAGCAGGAACTCCGCCGCCTCCTTGCTCGCCCACGAGTCCACGTACTCGTGCGCGTGGTGGTAGTTCTGGGAGTCGGCGAACAGGGCCATACCGCACACCCACGAGATGCGGCCCTCCTTCGGCTGCATGTACAGATAGTTCATGCCTGCGGCGTCGGCGTACCCGACCGTGTCGGGCCACGAGTACCCGGCCCACACCTCCTCGGTCTTGAACGCGCGCCAGAAGTCGAAGGACTGGTTCCAGTAGAAGCGCACCAGCCCCTTCTTCGAGATGAGGAAGTCGCGCACCTCGGCGAGCTCCTCGTCGGTCATGTCCCAGGGGTTCGCGATCCCGAGGGCGTAGGCGGCGACCACCATCATGTTGAGCGTGTCGACCCACGCGATCTTGCCCTTGTACCGCTCGTCGAAGAGCACGTTGAACGTCTCGTCGCTGCCGTCGACGTGGTCGAGGTTCACGAGCGGCGCGATGTACCCCCAGTCGAGCGGCACGAAGTATTGCTGTCCGTCGAACTGACCCGCCGTCATCAGCTTGGGGTTCAGCTGCGAGAAGTTTGGGATCAGCGATGTGTCCCAGGGCTGCAGCACGTCGAGGTCGACCCAGTCCTTGTACCGGTATCCGCAGGGGTGCGCCACGTCGTACCGGGCTCCTGCCACCACCTTCGTGTACGCGGAGTCGTCGTTCTCGAACAGCGCGAACTCGGGCGTGTCGCCGGTGGCCTTCGCGTACTGGCCCCAGAGGAACTTCTTCTCCTCCGGGACGTAGTAGTCGCCGTTGCCGTATCCGGACCAGTCGAAGACCTGCAGGCCGCCCGGCTCGTCCTCGATCGGGGGGATCGACGCCTGCCCCGATCCCTGGGTTCCGCTCGAGGGCGTCTCGGCCTCCCGACAGGCCGCGAGCACCCCGGCCATGCTGACGGTCATGCCGGTGAAGCCGGCGTACCGCAAGAAGTCCCGCCTGTCGATCGGACTGGACAAACGCTTTTGCACCATGGCCGCTCTCCCCCCTCTGGACGCGGGCACCGCTGGTGGCACGTATCATGCGCGCGGAAGCTGCCCGGGGCAAGGCACCCGGCGCTCGAAGGAGATGACCGCGATGACCCGCCTCGCTCGCACCGTCGCGGTCGTCGTGATCCTCTCCGCCTGCGCGTCGGCTCCGGCCACCGACGGTGGGCTCGCGGCCGGACCGACGCCGCCGTTGCTGCCGGCCTCCGCGCTCCCGCGCATGACGAGCGACACGACGTCCGTCGACGCCGACCACCTCGCGAACGAGGTCACGCACCCCGACGACCTTCGATCGGTCCTCGACGACGCCGGGTTCGTGCGCGCCGCGCAGCGCTCCTTCGGCGGTGGCCGTGGGGCGTTCTCCAGGGTGGTCGCGCGTGGCCTCGTGTTCGAGACCGACGAGGGAGCGGCCGCCTTCGTCAGCTGGTTCGGCGATCACGCCCCCGAGATCGTCACGTCGGAACGCATCGTCCCCGCCGGGGTCCCCGACGACGTCGTCGTCTTTCGCCACGAGCCCGACGGCTGCTGCCACAACGACGTGCCGGTCTTCCTCGCGGCGTGGCAGCGGGACGCTTCCGTGCTCTCGCTGCACGCCGGTGGTCGTCGTGCCAACGTGCGAGCCTTCGTCGGACTGATCTCGTCCTACGACCGGGAGGTATGACCATGCTCGATCGGCTCGAGACGATCGCGACCGGCCTCGACCATCCCGAGGGTGTGGCCTGGGGACCCGACGGTCGCGTGTACGCGGGCGGGGAAGCCGGCCAGGTCTATGCCATCGAGGCCGACGGCGTGGTCGACGAGATCGCGTCGACCGGCGGGTTCATGTACGGCATCACCGTGGACGGTGCCGGCACCGTCTTCGCGTGTGACTTCGGCCGCGCGGAGATCGCCCGCGTCGCCGCCGACGGAACGATCTGCCCGTACTCGACGGGAACGCCGGACCACCCGATCCGCGTGCCGAACTTCACGGCGTTCGACGGGTTGGGCGACCTCTATGTGACCGACTCCGGCGCATGGGGCGCCGACGACGGGCTGGTGTTCCGGGTCGACACCGACGGAACGACCGACGTCTGGACCGACCGGGTGCCGGGCTTCCCGAACGGGTGCTGCCTTTCGGCCGAGGGCGATGCGCTCCTCGTGGTGGAGTCGAGCCGGCGGCGGGTCGTGCGGGTGCCGATCGGCCCCGACGGAGCCGCGGGCGCTCCCGAGACGCTCGTCGAACTCGCAGGCTCGCAGCCGGACGGCATCGCGCTCGCGGCCGACGGCACGATGTTCGTGGGGTGCTACCGCCCGGACCGGGTCTGGCGCGTCACGCCCGAGGGGCGGCCCGAGATCTGGCTCGACGACCCCGACGGCGTCGCCTTGAACCAGCCCGCGAACGTCGCGTTCATCGGCGCCGACCTCGATCGCCTCGCCATCTCCAGCCTCGGAGGCTGGAGCATCGTGGCGATCGAGGCCGGCGTTCCCGGACTCCCCCTTCGCTCACCCTCGATCGGGTGAACGGGCAAAGGGCGTCGATGCAGACCGCTCTTACTCGCCCTCCGCGGCCTTGAGCTGCTTCGCGAGCTCGTCGGCGCTCGCGTCGATCTCCCTCGAGACGTAGCGGTTCTGGGCCTTGATCGAGGCGGCGATCTGATCGGCCATGTTCGTCGCGTACAGCACGATCAATCCGGCCTGCCCCTTGTCCAAGACCGAGCCGAGCTCCTTGAGGTCGTCGTCGCTCATGCCGCCCTTCATATGCCCGGCGACCGCCCCGACGCCGGCGCCGACGGCGGCCCCCACGCCCAGCCCGATGCCGGGCAGGATCGCGGTCAGCGCGCCGATCGCCAGGCCCGTCCACGCGGCGTGCCGCGTGGGCTGCTCGTGCTTCTTGGCGACCTTGACCTTGCCGTCGGCATCGCGCTCGATCACCGCCGCGTCGAAGTCGTGCCCGACGCCGGCCTCGCGGTACAACGCCTTCACGGCCTCGTAGTCGGCCTCGGCGTCGGCGACGCTGTCGTACGACGCGCCGAGAACCACCAACGTGTCCTTCTCGCTCATCCCACTCCCCCCTCGCTCGGTGTCTTCGAACACCGCCACTCTGCCACGTTCGCGAGACTCTCGTGAAGCCCGTGAACGCGACGGTCAGAACGGCGTGGGGATGTGTCGCAGCGGCAGGTCCGGCTCCACGTAGCCGTCGGCGTCTTGGCGCTCGGGCAAGGCCACGTCGCGCGGCTCCAGCGGCTCGTACGGGATCCGGCTCAACAGATGGCTGATGATGTTGAGACGGCCCCGCCGCTTGTCGTCCGTATGCGCGATGAACCAGGGCGCCCAGACGGTGTCGGTCGCGGCGAACATGGCGTCCCGAGCCCGCGAGTAGTCGTACCAGCGGCTGTAGGACTTCAGGTCCATGTCCGAGAGCTTCCAGACCTTCCGGGGATCGTTGATGCGGCTCTCGAGGCGCCGGGTCTGCTCGTCGGGACCGACCTCGAGCCAGTACTTCAGCAGCAGGATGCCCGACTCCACCATCGCCTTCTCGACCGCCGGCGCCTGCTCGAGGAACCGCTCGGTCTCCTCGGGGGTGCAGAACCCCATGACCGGCTCCACCCCCGCGCGGTTGTACCAGCTGCGGTCGAAGATCACGACCTCGCCCGCGGCCGGGAAGTGCGGCAGGTAGCGCTGCACGTACATCTGCGACTTCTCGCGTTCGGTCGGAGCGGACAAGGCGATCACGTGGAACACGCGGGGGCTCACCCGTTCCGTGATCCGCTTGATCGTGCCGCCCTTGCCCGCCGTGTCGCGACCCTCGAACACGATGCAGATCTTGGCGCCGGAGGACTTGACCCACTCCTGCATCGCGACGAGCTCACCGTGCAGGCGCCGCATCTCCCGCTCGTACTGCTTGCGCTTCATCTTCTCGGCCATCTCCCCTCGACTCCTTCTGGTGTGGAGGCCCTCACACAGAGCGTAGTCACGGGCAGCGTGTGAGAGGATGCTCCGGATCGCGGGCCCTCGCTCGGCCCGCGACGCATCACCGAATCGAGGGGGGATCGGCCATGGTCCAGAAGGGTCCCGGCACGGGTCCCGAGTCGGAGGGACGCCGGCTCGGCGGCGGAGCGATCGCCTCGCTCGTCGGGGTCGGGCTGTTGGTCGTCTTCATGCTCCAGAACACCGAGAGCGTCCGGCTCGACTTCCTCTTCTGGCACTTCACCTGGCCGCTGTGGCTCCTCACGTTGGCCGCCGCGCTCCTCGGGGCGTTGGTGTGGTTCGGACTCGGCGTGATGCGCCGGCACCGGCGCCGGAAGGAACGCCGCCACGACCGTCGGGACTGACGACCCGGAGAGGGACGACCTCGGCGTTCGGGCGGGAGACCACGGCGTGGAGACCCCGACACGGACGCTGCACCGGCTCACGTCCTATGAGCCCGGCCGGGAGTGGGACGAGCCCGTCGACGATCCTCGCGTGCTGCAGGACCTCGAGGTGAACGACCTCGATCGCCTCCCCTGGTTCTACAAGCGCTACGAGGCGACGCTGCCTCGCAGCTCGCTCCCCCGCGACCTACCGTCCTCGACGGCCCCGGCCGTCGCCGTGCTGGCCGGTTCCGCGAGCGTCGCTCTGGCCGAACCCGATCTGGGACAGCTCTCACGGTTGCTCCACCTGTCCGCCGGGGTCGTGCGCACGACGGAGCGGCCGTACGCGACCTGGTTGTTCCGCGCCGCGGGGTCGGCGGGGGGACGCTTCCCGCTCGAGGTGTACGTCGCCGTGCCCGAGGGCGCGCGGCTGCCTGCGGGCGTGCACTGGTACGACCCGCTCGACCACGCCCTCGTTCGGATCGGGCCGCCACCGCGCGGGGGGGCACCGACCGTGGTCGTCACCGGCGTGCCGTGGCGCACCGGCTGGCGCTACCGCGAACGTGGGTTCCGACACGTCTACTGGGACGCCGGCACGATGCTTTCCCAGCTGCTCGCGGCGGCGGACTCCGCAGGGCTCACCGCGCTGCTCCACACCCGCTTCCCCGACGCGGCCGTCACCGCGCTCGTCGGCGCGGACGGGGTGCACGAGTGGCCCGTCGCCGTCGTCACGCTCGGCGAGGGGGCACCCGCGCTCGACGCGACCGGCGTGGCGACGACCGGCGCGGTCGACGCGGAGCCCGTCGAGTTCCCGCTCGTGACGAGCGCCCAGCGGGCCGGCGACGGCGACGCGCTGGGGCCGCCGTGGGAGCGCGGCGCCCCGGTCGACGTGCCGGACGAAGGAGGCGAACCCATCGAGACCGTCGTGCTGGCACGCGGCTCGCAACGCCGCATGGACCCCACTCGGGGCGTGCCTGAGAGCCTGCTGCGCACGTGCCTGAGCGCCGCGCTGCGCGGCATCGACCTGCCGCACTTCGTCGTGGTGCACGACGTCGAGGGACCATCGCCCGGGGTCTATCGCTGGCCGAACCTGTCCGCGCCGGTGCAGACGGGCGCGATGCGCGACGAGCTCTACAGGGTCTGCCTCGAGCAAGGGCTCGCGCACGACGCCGCGTTCGTCGTGATCGGCGCGGCCGACATCGGCGCGCTCGACGACCGCTCGTACCGCGAGGCGCAGCTCGCTGCCGGACTGGTCGAGGGCCGGCTGCACCTGCTCGCCTACGCCCTCGGTGCCGGCGCCTCCGGCATGACGTTCGTCGACAGCGAGGTGCCTTCCCTCCTCGGCGAGCCGCTCGACGCCCTGCTGTTCACGTGCGTCGGCCTGCCGGAGTACTCGGCCGCGGCCGGCGGCTCGCCCGGAGCGCCGACCGAGGTTCGCATGGTCACACCTCGATGAGTCGAACGCTGGAAGCGGCCCCCGGCCGCGGATAGGCTCGCGGGCGTGAGTGCATCGGGCGGGAGCCATCGGGGTCTGCGGCGGCTGGCGGCGATCGCGGCGATCCTCGTGGTCCTCGCCGTCGTGGTCGGCACCGTCGTCCGCGTCGTCGAGGACCCGCTCCGCGTGCTCGTCGAGCTGTTGCTGCTCGCCGCGCTCGTCGGTGCGGGCTGGATCGCACTCACCAGGTCGGGCACCCGCCGTGTCGTCGCGACCGTCGTGGCCGCGCTGGCGGTCGTCGCCCTGTTCGTCGGCATCATGAACGCCGAGGGCTTCCTCGGCGTCTCGCTCGTCATCAGGATCGCCGCCCTCGTCGCCGTCGTCGCACTCGCGAAGTACGCCCTCGGCAGCACCGTCGCCGCCCTGAAGCAGAGCGAGACCCCGGGCACGCCGGTGCCGGCGGCGGAGCGCGGCGTGCTGTTCATGAACCTCAAGTCCGGTGGCGGCAAGGCCGAGCGGTTCCACCTCGTGGACGAGTGCACGCGACGCGGGATCGAACCGGTCGTGCTCGAGCCGGGGATGGACTGGCTCGAGACCGTTCGTCAGAAGGCGGCGAGCGGCGACGTGGACGTGCTCGGCATGGCCGGCGGCGACGGATCGCAGGCGATGGTCGGCACGATCGCCGCGGGATACGGGCTTCCGATGGTCGTCGTCCCCGCGGGCACGCGGAACCACCTGGCTCTCGACCTCGGCCTGGACCGCGAGGACGTCGTCGGCGCCCTCGACGCGTACGGCGAA